>JAQWXR010000007.1 GCA_029254375.1 Schleiferiaceae bacterium
CTTGCGCCTGATGCTGTGTTTCTGTCTTTGGCCGAACATCGGTGAAATACAGCACGCCACTTAACGCGTCGGAGCCCAGTGCAAGGGTATTTGGACCAAGAAGGATTTCTGCATGGTCCACCCCAAGAAGGGGAAAATCGAGGCCATGATCCGAGGCGCCTTGAAGGTTGTCATAACGCCAACCCTGAAAGGCAGTTAGAACCCGGTGCCCTCCCAGCCCTCGGAGCACGGGCTTTAGGGATTGCCCTCCCGCCGTAGCCCATTGAAGGCTCGGGTTTTGATCGGACAAGCGGCGCATTTGTAGGGGATCCCCTTGGGCAAAGGGTCGTATAGCCGCAAAGGTGGCCGCTTCATTCGCTTGAATGATGTCGTCGGAGGAACAGACATGGGCTTCCGATAATTCAAGATAAAGTTCAGGTTCAGGCAGGGTATCTGCCAAAACCCAGGGCGCCGCAATGAGCGCACCCAATAATGGAAAAATCATATAAAAGTATTTGGAAATTAGACAATCGCGAGGGTCCCCATCAAAGGTGGCCCTCGTGCTGAAATCATTCCAAAATGGGGATCGAAATACGATGCCAAATAGGTTGTGGCAACCGGTGTTTTATTCTCAAAAACTGATTGGATTTCGGGCTGAGAAAAATCCCATTCACAGCCCAGAAAAATACATGCACTGATGTCACAGTGCCCTTCTAAAGCATGGAAATGCACCCCTTCTTCCTGGCACGCCATGGCATGATCATGGTGGCTGTGCTCCCATGACTCTATCGCCCCATGGATGGATGGCCAGAGAAAAAGCAGCAGAAAAAATCGCGAAAACCATGCGGGCATTCGACAAATTTAATGCCTTTTGTTCAGCCAATAAGTTCTTTTAATCCGATTTCTCCGCGTTCATCACGGAAGAAACAAATAAGTTCGCGATGGGTTCTTTCTTTGTACTTACCAAATGAAACGATCCTTTCTTTTCCTGTTTGTCCTCCTTGGACTGTGGTTCAGCTCGGCCGAGTTGCACGCATGCACCATCCCCGGCAGCGTGAGCATGTCCAATCGTTCTGGCACGAGTATCACGATAAATTATTCTTCGTCAGCCCCATTTCACCAAGTGGAATATGGTACAATGGGCTTTGCCATTGGCAACGGAAACCGCTCCTCATGGGCTAGTTCGACTACCTTTCAAGCCACAAGTTTGGAACCTTCGACGGGCTATGACTTTTATGTTCGAGATAGTTGCAGCGATGGAACGGTCAGCAATTGGACTTCCTACTATGCCACAAGCACGCTTTGTGGAGTCGCATTGATCCCTTGGTTTGAGAATTTTGACCAGGACCAAATGGAGCCCCAGCCATCATGGCCGACGGTGGGACCTGGATCCATGCCTAACTGCTGGCCACGCAATCCAACCTCAGGCTACGGCTGGGTCATTAGCCCTGTTCCTTTTCCAAACAACTTTACTGGGCCAAGTGGAGACCACTCTGGCCGGAGCAAATACGCCTTGTGCGATGTCATTGGGTTTACCGGAAACAATTCAAGCGCTACGTTGCGCACGCCACAGGTTTCGCTCGGCACGGCGAGCAGCCCGGAATTGAGTTTTTGGTACCACCTGTTTGGAAATGGGATTGGCTCTCTGGAGGTGCAAGTCAAATCGGTTGGAACGACGGCTTGGACTACGGTTAAAACGATTACCGGCCAACAGCAAAGCTCTAGCGCGGCCGCCTGGATTAATGAGATTATTTCGCTTAATGCCTTTGCTGGAGACACCATCATGGTGCGGTTTAAAGGGGACCGAAATAGCGGATTCACGCAGTTTGCCGACATCGCTATTGATGATATTCATATTCGTCAAGGCACAGGCTGTGCGGCTCCCGCCAACTTCATTTTGACTGGAACAACCTCTTCGACCGCCTCATTCTCCTGGTTAGCTGGAGGTGGCTCTTGGAGTCAAATTTCCTTTGGCACAGGGAGTCCGGGCCCAGGAACCGGGACAGTGGTCACGGCTTCAGGAAACCCTGCAAGCATCTCAGGCTTGAGCCCAAATACGACCTATCAAGCCTATGTGCGCGACTCCTGTTCCCTAGGCTCAAGCTCCACCTGGATTGGCCCTATCACCTTTACCACGGACTGTGTGCCGGTGACTACACCATACACTGAAAACTTTGATGGTACGGCATGGGGCATAGGTGCTTTCGGTCAATCGGGGACTATTCAGGGCTGTTGGAATCGCAACACTACAACGGATTATTTCTGGACCCCAGGCCCTCCTCAGTTTCCAGGTTGGAATACTGGTCCAAGTGGGGACCATACTCCCGCCGCGGGAGGCAAATACGTCTACACGGAAACATCCGGATTTTTGAATGGCACGACCACCTTGCTCACAAGTCCTGCGATTGATCTTTCCCCTTTGGATACGCCTGAAGCCTCCTTCTGGTATCACATGTACGGCGCAGACATTTCTGGATTGACCCTTGAAGTGTCTACGGGATCTTCCTGGAACACGCTATGGTCCGTTACAGGGCAACAGCAATCCTCCTCTACCGCCCTTTGGCTTGAAGCCATCATCGACTTATCCGCCTACGTGGATGATACGATTAAGCTCCGTTGGACGGGAAGCAAAACCACTTCGTTCACGGGCTCTTCGGACATCGCTCTAGATGACCTTCATGTCTATGAACGTCCAAGCTGTCCAAAGCCATCCAACTTTGCTACGACGGGAAAGACGGCTAATAGTGTAACGCTTTCTTGGACAGCTACCGGAGGTTCATCCCCTTGGCAAATCGTCTTTGGAGCCCCTGGCTTCAGCCCTTCTTCAGGAACGGTTGTCACGGCGACAAGCAATCCCTTTACGGTCACTGGATTGAGTGGCTCTACGCCCTACCAATTCTATCTCCGAGATACCTGTGGCGCGAGTGGGGCTAGTCAATGGCTAGGACCTCTTTCGGCCACCACTTTGTGCACGCAAGCCACCGCCCCTTGGTCAGAGAACTTCAGCGGAGCAGGCTGGGTTCAGAGTAGTGGAACATGGACTGATCCTGGAGACATTGCTTTGTGCTGGAACCGTTCAGATACAAGCGGATATTATTGGACTCCGCGTACCGGCGCTACCCCATGGCCCAACACCGGACCGAATAGCGGAGCGGGGGGCTCTGGAGCCTATCTCCATACCAATTTGAATGCGACCAGTCCGCTGAGCACTAAAATCACCACCCCATGGATTGATTTGACCCCCGTGGACACCCCTGCGCTCTATTTCTGGAGTCACCTGTATGGAAGCAACATCACGAATCTGAAGGTTGAAATCAACGACGGCAGTGGCTGGATCAACCTGACGACGGTGCTCCCGGGCAACCAAACGGCGAAGTCTTCGGTCTGGGATGAGAATATTGTCAATCTCTATGCCTACCGAGATGACACCGTGCGCTTCCGCTTTACGGCGAATCGAAGTTCGGGATGGTGGGCTATGATTGGTCTGGATAACATTGAGGTCGATGCAGCTCCCCCTCCCACCTGTGTGAAGCCCAGCACCTTGAGCGTTGCCAGCATTTCTCCCACGGGGGCGATCATCAGCTTTTCGACATTAAGCGGCTATTCACAATTGGCGGTAGGCCTCAGCGGATTCAGTCCAGGGTTCAGCAACTTGACCAATCCCAATGCCACGTCCCCCTATGCCATCACGGGATTGCTTTCTAACACTAGCTATGATATTTATGTCCGCGACAGCTGTGGACCTGGCTTAGTCAGCGCATGGAAGGGCCCGCTCACGTTTAGTACCCTGCCCTGTCCAATGGTCAACGCGTCCTTCAACTACAATGGGATGTTGCTGACGCGCATCTTTACGGCCCAAGGTGCCACTGGAGGCAATAGCTATGATTGGGACTTTGGGGATGGAACAACGGGTAGCGGAAGCACTAAAACGCATTCATATAGCACCCCAGGCACGTATACGGTCACTTTAATTGTGAGTAATTCTTGTGGTTCAACTGATACGATAATGATTCCCATCACGGTATGTGGCGTCTTGAGCGCAAACTACATGTCCATGGTAGCTGGGCTATCCGTTGCCTTCACCGCGGGTGGGGCGGGTGCTTCGGGTTATTATTGGGAATTTGGCGATGGAGCAACGGGTACGGGACCCAATCCTGTGCATAGCTACGCCGCTTCTGGCCTGTATACCGCCACCCTGAGTGCGTATAATTTGTGCGGTGACACCGCCAATTACAGTTCTGTCATTGTCATCTGTAATCTGCCCACTGCTGAGTGGACCGCCAATATTGTTTGGTCTAATGGTTCTGGAATGAATGTGCAATTCGACGCGGGCTTCTCCATTGGGGCTACCTCGTATACCTGGTTCTATGGCGATGGAACGCAGGGCACGGGTCAAATGCCTTCACACATCTATGCCGTCGCTGGTACGTTTTATCAAGTCACCTTGGTCGTTGCGAATGATTGCGGCGGTTCAGACACCTTGACCAAGTCCTTAACGACTGTGGATTTGGGAGAGGATTTCCAATCCGAGCTCCTGCTTTGGCCAAATCCGGTATCTCCTGGGGGTTGTTTGCATTTGCAAGGCATTCCGCCATCCTTAGAAATTCAAATTTTTGATGCGCTAGGCCGACAAATGGAACCTCTTCAGTGGTCTGATCTCGGCAATTTTGGGCTCACCTTGGAAATCCCAGCAAATTGGCCAGCAGGCATGTACTTTGTGCAAACAGCGCAACAAACCATTCGATTCGCCATTTCTCCATGAGCCGGCCCTTTTCGGCAAAAGAAATGAATTTCAGCCTTTCTACTCAAGGCTGGGTCGTTCTACCGGCCATAGTTGTCATGTATTGCTTTTTGCTACCTTTCGTCCCATGAAAAACATTGCCAAACTTCGCAGCAAATGGCTCGTATTTTCCTTTTCCGGACTGCTTTTGGTGGGATTAGGACTCACGATAGTTGGCGAGGCCATCCTTCTTAAAATGGGCCAAGAGGCCTATTTCCTCATGGGAACCATTGGGCTTGTGGCCTTTAATACCGGGTTGAGCATCTTTGGTCAGGCGGTCATATTCCGCTATCGCTACCTTCAAGCTAAAGGCCGTGAAGCGTCAGAGTACAAGGGTAAGCACCGCCGTCCCCGCGGGCGCGGGCGCGGACCTTCAGGTGGCAACGGCTCGTCAAGAAATGAAGGCGGTAATCGCAGTAGAGACCTGAAATCCCGATTTGAAGAATAGGTTCTACCACTTTTTCATCGCTCCTTACCTCCTGATAGTGCAAGGAATCCCATACTAGTTCAGAAATTCCAACTCTGACACTCCATCCTTGGGTGATGCCGAATCCGGCCTAGCTGCTTTCTACACCGGTTTGTTGCAAATCCTCAACGCGTGGGAGGACGCTTTACCCTCCCTAGCGCTCGTATTTTCGGAGCGTAGACATGTCAAACTGGAAAACCCCTTCATTGGCGGTCTTGTCCAGTTTTCCACTTTCGGCTAGTGCCCACAGTACCAGTTCCATACAGAAGAGCTGGTCTGACTCGTCCAGATTCGACGCATACTCGCGTACAAACGCGGCCAAAGGCTTAACGCTCATCAGGCTTTCGTCGAATGCCTCGTCGATATCGGTATAGTTAAGTTCCACAAGGTTTTCGTCAAACCAGGCTACAATTTCACTGTAAGGCGTGCTCGTTCCTGCCTTCTCAAGCTTTGAAATCCGCGGAAAAAGTTTTTCAAATTGAACCGTAACAGCCGCATCGATGAGGATTTGGGCCACCTCATCGGCACCTTCTTGCTCGCCCTCATAAACGAGCTCAATTTTCCCGGTCATCGACGGAATTATTGCGGTAAAATCCACTAGGCGTATACGTGTAGCCAGCATGCCCGTTTCAAGAAGTCGAAGTTTTCCCGCCGCCATTAAATTTTCCATGGCGCTGATCGAAAGGCGTGCACTCACTCCGCTTTTGGAATCGACATACTCACTGGCTCGGGCCACAAAAGACACTTCTTCAAGTAAGTTTCGCGCCAAATCGCTCACATGCACGGTCGCTTTGACGGCATCAGAAATAGCCGCCTCTTGCTCAGTTATCGCCCGAGCGAGGGCGACTGTTTTGGGGTAGTGCGTAAAAATCTGCGATCCTATTCGGTCTTTGAGTGGTGTCACAATACTGCCTCGGTTCGTATAATCTTCGGGGTTCGCGGTAAACACAAACTGAATGTCAAGTGGCATGCGCAATTGGAATCCACGAATCTGGACATCGCCCTCTTGCAAAATATTGAATAGCGAAACCTGAATTCGGGCCTGTAAGTCAGGCAATTCGTTGAGAACAAAAATGCAGCGGTTAGCCCGAGGAATCATTCCATAATGCAGCACGCGCTCATCAGAATAGGGAAGCTTGAGAGTCGCCGCCTTGATTGGGTCTATATCGCCGATCAAGTCTGAAACGTTGACGTCGGGCGTTGCTAGCTTTTCAAAAAATCGCTGTGACCGATGCACCCACGCGATAAGCGCTTCGTCGCCATGTTCCGCCAACGTGTCACGAGCAAATTTTGAAATCGGCATAAAGGGGCTGTCGTTAATTTCAGAGCCTGCCACAATGGGCATGTACTCATCCAAAAGGTCGAGCATGCTTCTCGCTATGCGCGTCTTAGCTTGCCCACGGAGCCCCAATAAATTGATGTGGTGCCCAGCCAAAATTGCCTTTTTAAGTTGCGGAACCACGCTGTCTTCATAGCCGACAAGTCCCTCAAAAACCGGCTGCTTTGACTGGATTCGAGCAATCATGTTGGCCTGAATTTCTTGGTTGACCGTCCTGTGAACGTACCCTGATTCTTTGAGTTCCTTGAACGTAATTTCTGTTTTCATGAGCTGTTAAATCCTTTTTATTCTGTTTTTCTCATAATCCTCAAAAATCATTTGACCCAAATCTGAAAGGCCTGTAAGAAACGCCTTTCCTCGGTTTTCGGCTGTAAAGCGCTCTACAAATTGCCGTAGATAAGGATCTTGGGCAATCATGAAGGTGGTTATCGGAATTTTGAGTTTGCGCGCTTGCGCCGCCCGGTTAAGGCATTTTGAAATGATGAATTCGTCCAACCCGTTGCTGTTCATGTAGAGCTCACCCGAGGGGAGCTTTACGCAGCTCGGCTTGCCGTCGGTAATCATGAAAATCTGCTTGTTGGTATTGCGCTTGCGCCGCAAAATATCCATAGCCAATTCAAGCCCCGCGACCGTATTGGTGTGGTAGGGTCCCACCTTTAAATAGGGAAGGTCCTTGATGTGAATCGGCCAGGACTCGTTGCCAAATACGATAATATCGATCGCGTCCTTGGGGTACTTGCGGTGAATCAACTCGACCAGGGCCATCGCCACTTTCTTAGCGGGAGTGATCCGGTCTTCGCCATACAAGATCATGGAATGGCTGATGTCAATCATCAGCACCGTACTCATTTGGGCCTTGAACTTCGTTTCCTCCACGACCAAGTCGTCTTCGGTCAGATTGAGGTCGGTAATTCCGTGGTTGATCTGAGCGTTTTTCAGGCTCTCAGATAGATTGATGTTGGCCATGTCGTCGCCAAACTGGAACGTGCGGGTCTCGCCTTCGCGTTCATCTCCTGCACCCAACTTCGACGTTCGGTGGTTGCCGGCCCCGCTCTTTTTCAACTTGCCAAAAATTTGGTCAAGTGCGTGCTCTCGGAGGGCTGCTTCCAATTTTGCCGTGAGCACATTTTGGCCCCTTCCGGATCCTGCCTCGCCGTCAGGGCCCAGGGGAGGAACCTTTTCTTTGATATAGCCTCGCTTCTTAAGGTCTTCCATAAAGTTTTCTAAGCGGTAGGCTTCCGAAAAAATTTGGTATTCCTTATCAAGCGTTTTAAGCCAGTCCACCGCCTCGTCTATTTCGCCTGAAGTGTGGGTCAGCAGCTCTTTAAAGATTCCAAATACCCGGTCAAAGGGCTCCACGTCTTTTGGAACCGACTTACTAATTGTAAATCCCCTGCCAGGGTTTAGCGTAATTCCATCTATCATGTGCTTTTTTTAACAAGCCTGGAGGCGAGATGTTCTAGCCCGTGTAAACTAAGTAAAGGGCCCTTTAGAAGCCTCCATACTTCAGCCGTATCACTTCCATGGCCAAAACGAAATCTCATTAAATTTTAGAAAAATTCAAATGGTCCCCTCGAATCTTGCTTAACTCGTTTGACTGCTAGAGCGCAACATTGACCACAAGAGAAGCCACCACCACAAATAAAGTTTTGCAGTATTACGCAGCCTTTACATCACGTTCTACATCCTTTCTAACCCTCAGAAGGTAGTCCGCACGGCGTTCGGCAGACACAAAGGGCACACTCCAGAATTGACGTGTCTTTGTTTTAAACCATCCAAAGACAAAGGAGTAAACCCCCATAACTAAACGAAGCTTGACGGAATTAAAGTAGAGCAGCTTAACTGGAAGGGCCGGAGCTCCATGTGTAATGAAGGTGCGTACCTTTTTATCACCTAAAAGGGGCTTTGGGTAAGCATAGACCTTCGTTATGGGAATAAAATTGTAGGCAAATCCAGGAGTGAAGACCTCATCAAAAAAAGTTTCCATTCGAGGAGTTAATCGAAACCACCAAACCGGAGAAACAAAATAGACTCGGTCGCACCACGTCATTAAATCTTTGTACCGATTCATAACGGCTTCTCGTGGCCGAGTAAAATCATCGCGGTACAAGTCTACCACCTCAACTTCTTCATTATGTAAAAGAAGGACCTGGGTGATAGTTTTACAAATCCCGCTATAGCAAAAGGATTCAGTATTAGGGTGACCAACAACAACTAAATTTTTCATGCGCTCTATTTGTTCAGGTCCTCCCCGTTTTTTTTCTGAATATCATTTTGCTTGTGCACCATCAGTAAATATCCACTGAGGTATCCTATAAAAATTAAAATACCAATGACAAACATTAAGCTGTTTTCCATTAATTCAAATTGTTGTTGTGGTCCTTTCTCCGTTGGCGAATGGCAATGGCAAATGCTAGTATTGACGGAACCCAAATTCCTACAAATATGCCCTCCAACTTATTCCCCATGAACCACAAGGTTACAGAGTATAAAAATGAAATGAACGCTAATACAATGGGATAGTAGACACCCCAAAAAATTAGAAATTTGCTCTTCATCGTTTTTCTTTTTCTGTTAGTTTCATGGATTTACCTTCTTTATAAAGCCATGGACTCTAAGGTAGCCCAAGACCTCCTTGTTTGATACTCCTTAAGTTCGCCTAAGTGCCAATCTTTGCGATTTTGAATGTGTATTCCCCCCGGTTGTAGTAACACCAAGTCAGGGATTTTCTCCATTCCCATGTTTCACTATTTCGGGGGGAATACACAATAGCTGACCTCTACACTAGGTCTGGAGTCGAAATGATCAACCAAAATCCACAATATTGCAGAACCCCCATTAAGAAAAGTTGCAACATTGTTTGCAACAAAAAACCCTAACAAACTGTTAAACAATCTATTAGGGTTTTATAAAGTTGCCCCACTAGGACTCGAACCTAGACGTACGGTACCAAAAACCGCTGTCCTGCCAATTAGACGATGGGGCATCGTGATTGGGAGCGCAAAGTTAATCCTAACTATGCTTTCCCACAATACTCAAAGCGGTATGTTTCCGTGCTTTCGTTTTGGGTTGTGTGCCACCTTATTTTCTAACATGCCAAATGCACGGATGAGCTTATTACGGGTCTGACTGGGCTCAATCACCTCATCCACGTAACCACGAGCGGCTGCCCGATAGGGATGTGCAAAGGCCTCCGCGTACTCTGACTCTTTTTCTGCCCACGTTGCCGCGGGATCCTGCGCAGTAGAAATGTCTTTTTTGAAAATGATCTCTGCCGCTCCTTTCGCCCCCATCACAGCGATTTCCGCCGATGGCCAGGCGTAGTTCATATCGGCCCCGATGTGCTTTGAATTCATTACATCATAGGCTCCACCATAGGCCTTTCGTGTAATCACGGTGATCCGTGGCACCGTGGCTTCGGCAAAGGCATATAAAAGCTTAGCCCCATTAGTTATGATGCCATTCCACTCTTGGTCTGTGCCCGGCAGGAAGCCCGGGACATCCTCGAGAACGAGCAAGGGAATTTGGAAGGCGTCACAAAAACGAACAAAGCGACCGCCTTTGGTACTCGCATGAATATCCAAGACGCCGGCTAAGTAGGCTGGCTGATTGGCGATGATACCTATGGAACGGCCCGCTAGTCGTGCGAATCCAACCACCATGTTTTCTGCAAATTCCTTGTGCACCTCCAAAAAGGACTCCGCATCAACCAATTCATCAATTACCTCGCGCATATCATAAGGCTGCTGGGCACTTTCGGGAATCACTGTGTTCAATCGTGAGCGAATCTCATCGCCGCCTGAATAGGCTAGATGCGGCACGCCGTCTTCACAATTTTGGGGCAGATAGGACAATAATTGCTTGAAGCCTTCGATGGCTGTGCGCTCATTGACATAGGTGAAATGGGTTACCCCACTTTTAGTCGCATGGGCAGAGGCTCCTCCTAGGTCTTCGGAGCTTACTTCTTCATGTGTAACGGTCTTGACCACATTAGGGCCAGTGACGAACATATAGCTCGATCCCTGGACCATGCCGATAAAATCGGTCAATGCGGGAGAGTAAACCGCCCCTCCTGCGCAAGGGCCCATGATCAAGCTGAGTTGAGGGATCACCCCTGAGGCCCGAGTGTTACGATAAAAGATGTCTGCATATCCCCCTAAGGACACAACACCTTCCTGTATTCGCGCGCCCCCCGAATCATTCAATCCGATAACGGGGCAGCCATTTTGTACGGCAAGATCCAGGATTCGGCAGATTTTCTCAGCATGCGCCTCGGCGAGAGAACCTCCTAAAACGGTAAAGTCTTGCGCAAAAGCATACACTGTGCGGCCATGAATTTGGCCATAGCCAGTGACCACCCCATCCCCCAGATAGGTTTGCTTGTCTAGCCCAAATAAGGTACTGCGATGAGTAACCATTTGGCCTAGCTCTTCGAAACTTCCCGCATCAAAAAGGAGTTCCATCCGCTCGCGGGCGGTCAGCTTGCCTTTGGCGTGCTGTGCTTCAATGCGCGCGTCGCCACCCCCTTGCATCGCCTCCGCTCGGAGCTGCTGAAGGCGTTCCATTGCTTTTTTATGAGCCATAAAACGAATATACCCCGGGAAGGGCTTTGGGTGGTTTAATCGTTAAGTTTCAAGACGGCCAAAAAGGCATCTTGAGGGATCTCCACGTTACCCAATTGGCGCATGCGCTTCTTGCCTGCTTTTTGCTTTTCGAGCAGCTTGCGCTTACGGGAGATGTCGCCCCCATAACACTTGGCTGTTACGTCTTTGCGGAGGGCCGAAAGAGTTTCTCGGGCGATAATCTTAGCGCCAATGGCGGCCTGAATGGCAATGACAAACTGTTGACGAGGGATCAGCTCGCGCAATTTTTCACATAACCGCCGTCCAATATCCTGGGCCCGGTCCTTGTGAATCAAAGCAGATAGCGCGTCGATAGGATCGCCATTGAGCATCACGTCGACTTTCACTAGGTTGGAAGCCTGGTATCCGATAGGATGATAATCGAAGCTCGCATACCCGCGCGAAATGGTCTTGAGTCGGTCGTAGAAATCAAATACAATTTCGGCCAAAGGCATGTCAAAGCTCAACTCCACGCGGTCAGCAGTCAGATAACTCTGCCCCGTAATGATGCCTCGTTTGTCGATACAAAGCTTCATCACCCCACCAACATATTCAGATTTCGTGATGATTTGTGCCTTGATAAAGGGTTCTTCAATGCGGTCAAGGCCCGAGGGATCTGGGTAGTCCGTTGGGTTGTTTACCAGAATCATTTTTTGGATGTCCGCCTTCTTAAAAGCATGGTAGGATACGTTAGGTACCGTGGTAATCACGGTCATATTGAACTCCCGTTCCAAGCGCTCTTGGATGATCTCCATGTGCAGCATACCCAGGAACCCACAACGGAATCCAAACCCAAGGGCCGCCGAAGTCTCTGCTTCAAAAACCAAGGAAGCATCGTTCAAGCGAAGTTTTTCTAAGGCCCCTCGAAGCTCTTCAAATTCTTCCGTTTCTACTGGGTAAATTCCTGCAAACACCATGGGTTTCACATCTTCAAAACCCGCAACAGCTGCTTCAGCGGGGCGTGCTACCGAGGTGATAGTGTCACCTACCTTGACATCCTTAGCTTCTTTGATGCCCGAGATAATATAGCCTACGTCTCCGGCAGCCAACTTGGCTTGCGGATCCTTGTTTAAGCGAAGTACGCCGATTTCGTCAGCGTCGTAAGTCTTGGCCGTGGCCATGAACTTAACCTTTTCACCTTTGTGGATCGTTCCATTTTTGATGCGGAAGATGGCTTCTATTCCGCGGAAAGAATTATATACACTATCAAAAATAACCGCCTGTAACGGGGCATCTACATCCCCTGTCGGTGCAGGTACGCGCGCTACAATCGCTTCGAGTAATTCTGGGACGCCCATTCCCGACTTGGCGCTCACGCTCAAAATATCTTCACGCTTGCAGCCAATCAATTCAATGATTTGGTCCGCTACCTCTTCCGGATTGGCGCTGGGTAAGTCTATTTTATTCATGACTGGAATGATCTCCAAATCATGCTCAATGGCGAGGTACAAATTCGAAATGGTCTGAGCCTGAATTCCCTGAGCAGCATCCACGACGAGCAAAGCCCCTTCGCAGGCAGAAATACTGCGGCTCACTTCGTAACTGAAGTCTACGTGTCCCGGAGTGTCAATGAGATTCAAACGATAGCTCGAGCCTGAAAGCTTGTAATCCATTTGAATCGCATGGCTCTTGATCGTGATACCTCGTTCACGTTCCAGATCCATGTTGTCCAAAAGTTGTTCTTTTTGCTCGCGAGCCGTCACCGTCTGGGTGGCCTCCAACAAGCGATCCGCCAAGGTGCTCTTGCCGTGATCAATGTGTGCAATTATGCAAAAGTTCCGAATGTCTTTCATAGCCTATTAAGAGGCAAAGGTACGCCGAGCCTTCCACCTAAAAATCTTGAAAAAAGCCCCGGTAGAATTCCGATATTTGAGGCATGTCAACGCCCAAACGACCCGCTATGGGACGCGGCCTTTCGGCCCTCCTCCAGACTAATATTGCTACTTCCAGCCAAGATGCCGGCGCCATGGAGGTCGTTAGTGGCATTTTTGAAGTTGCCGTGGCCGATATTGAGGCCAATCCCAAACAGCCGCGCGTTCATTTTGAGCCGGAGCATTTGCAGGAATTGGCCACCTCCATCGCTACACTCGGCATTGTTCAGCCGTTGACCGTTCGACGCTTGCGTCCTGGTAAGTATCAGATTATCTCAGGTGAGCGACGTTTTCGCGCAGCTCAACTGGCTGGTCTCGCTCAGGTGCCGGTATA
>JAQWXR010000011.1 GCA_029254375.1 Schleiferiaceae bacterium
GAAACTGATGGCGTGATGGCCTACATCTTATCGCCCTCCCAAATGCGCATTGCACCTTTCCATCGATTCGTTCAAAATAAGCTAGGTGTCGATTGGAAAACACCCTTATCTGCAAGCCCCTTAGACGGCCGTCCGAATGGCCTACCTAAAACAGGTCTGTATGCCCTCGACCGATCTGGTTGGTGGCATATTCCGGCGGCTAACCTTTCATTCCCAGAAAGTTCATGGGTCTATTCCCATATTCTGGCCCCCATCTGGAAGGTGGAGGATGAGCGAAGTGATGCTAGGGTGCGTTATGAACCCGGCACCATGCCCTTGGTCGAGTTAGAATTGAATCGAAAGGAACATGAAGTGGTGTTTATCCTTCCGGCACCCGATTGGGCGCACGTCACGCAGGAAGCTGATGCCGGTCGTTCTCTGCCCCCAAAGAGTACCTATATCGAGCCTAAACTGCGCTCGGGAATTACCTTGTACGCATGGAAGTAGGCCAAAATTTGACACAGGTTAAGCAGCAGTTAGCCCCAGAGGTCACTTTAGTAGCCGTCAGCAAAACTCAGCCCGACAATGTTATTCTCGAGGCTTACGCTACGGGACATCGCGTTTTTGGAGAAAACCGCGTGCAAGACCTCAAAGGCAAAGCGGAGCGCTTACCTAAGGACATTGAATGGCACATGATTGGTCATGTACAGACCAATAAAATCAAAGACTTCATTGGCTTTATCCACCTCGTCCATGGCTTGGACCGCATCAAAGTGCTTGTGGCACTCGAGAAGGAAGCCGCCAAGGCTAAGCGAATTGTCGACGCTCTAATTCAAGTACACATTGCTGAAGAGGACAGCAAATTTGGATTTTCAGCCGATGAGTTAGCGGGCTGGCTGCGTCCCATTTTAGAGACCGAATACCCGCATGTTCGCCTCCGCGGACTCATGGGCATGGCCACATTTACCTCGGATCAAGCGCAAGTTCAGCGTGAATTTGAAGGCTTGGCCCAGCTATTCCATCACTACCAAAAAGAAATGCCCGCCCATTTTGACCAACTCAGCATGGGCATGAGCGGAGACTACCCTTTGGCGATCCATTGCGGCGCCACGATGGTTCGAGTGGGAACCGCGATTTTTGGAGCACGTAATTACTGAACATGTACGCAGTCATTGATTTGGAAGCCACCGGGGGTAAACCCAGTGAGGAGCGCATTATTGAGGTGGCTATCTTCCTCTATGACGGCAAAGACATTGTGGATCAATTTATCTCCCTCGTGGATCCTGAGACTTCCATCCCTCCATTTGTCCAAAAGCTCACCGGCATAAGGCAACGGGACGTCCAAGGGGCACCGCGCTTTCACGAAATAGCCAAACGCATCGTCCAGATGACAGAAGGTGCCGTGTTTGTCGCCCACAATGCCCCGTTTGACTACCGCGTTTTACGCGAAGAGTTTGCCAGATTAGGCTATGACTACCAACGCACGGTACTGGACACCATTCCCTTGTCCCAAAAGTTCATTCCGGGACTACCTGCCTATGGCCTCGCCACATTATGCGAGGAGTTGGGCATCACCAATGCCAAGCGCCATCGTGCAGATGGAGATGCACGCGCCACCGTCAAACTTTTAGAAATTCTCCTAGAGAAAGACCGCGAGAAATACATCGAAGGAATCTATCTCCAACAGCCTGCTGCCACGGGACATCATTCTTTTAGTAAGCAAATCGAACCCCTCGTCAAAACCACCGGTATCTACTATCTCTTTAATGAGCATGGTGAAGTGATTTACATTGGTAAAAGTGATCAGCTTCGGGTGCGGATTGACCGACATTTTCTGTCCACGAACGAAAAGGCCCTCGCCTTGCAAGAAGAAGTGCGCTCTTTGCGGGTGGAAGAAACCGGCAGCCTACTATTGGCAGAAATTTTGGAGCATCTCGCGCTGAAAAAATTGCATCCCAAATACAACAACCCTAAAGACAAATACAGCCTGCGCCTGGGTCTTTTTGCCGTCCCCGTGGACGAGGGGGGTATTCTTTGGGACATGCGAAGCATTCGGCGTGATCGCCCGACCCTCCAGGTAGCTGATGCCCTAGCGGGCAGCCGCGTATTGGCACGTCTCGCACTGCGCCTAGGATTGCCCTCCCAAGACATAGCACTGCCAAAGCACAGCGCCGGCATAGACAAAGCCCTGCGTGCCTTTGAATTTGATGGCAGAACGGCGCAGGATTTTGGCGGGGCGCTCCAACTACCACTAAGCGAAGAACAGATACATGCCCTCACCTGGCCCGAAAATCGAATGATCCTTCTAGATAAAGGGAGGAAACCCGGAATGCAAACCGTTTTTCTGATTGAAAATCATCATTGCATCGGATACAGTTCGACAGAATTGGCATCGGAAACACAGGACTTCACCCTACTTAAAAAGAAGTTGACCCCTTTTGAGCAAGGGGTCGGTGGCACCTACTTACAAAGCTTAGTAGCCGATGCGTATTGGGCCGGTCGACTCAAGCAGGTCAAAAAATTTAAATGATCGCTAAAGCTTGAGGCTCAGGCTCGTAATCAGCTGCGAAATTCGGCTGTCCGTCGCATAGGACGAACCCCCTACCGCAATTTGATCCGCAAATGGAGCCAAGCTACCTTCATAGCGGGCGGTGACTTGCACGGGGCCAAATTTCACCCCAACACCCACCTGCCCTCCCCAGGTTCCTGAACTGGGACCCAAGGTTTGAACCATCGTAGATTGGGATAAAGGAGCGGACCAAACAGGGGCTGCCAGTATCAAAAGCGGTCCCATTTTCACGCCAATCTCAAGAGGAATATCTAGTCTCTGCATCGTCCACGGCATGGTTTGCGTGGTTCCCGAACCGTCCATGTAGGTGACTTCTTGATTCAACACCGTAAACCACATTTGAGGCTGCAGATAAACGATGCCCATTCCAAATCGTGTGTAAAGTCCGACATGGTAACCTCCCGTCGCCGTAAAAGACATCGTTTCTAAGGGCTGATTGGGGTCAATCGAAAAAGGATCTACTTCGATTTGGGCTACATGCGCACCGGCGCTCACCCCATAGGAATAGAGTTGTGCTGATAGATTAGCTGGCCATGCGCAGAGGCATACCCCCCAGATAAGTGCAGGCAGAAAACATTTATCCATGCGTAACGGAAGACAAGAACCGTTCCACATTGGTCTGAATGCGTTGGGCAATGTCCGTCCGATCCGTTGGCACGAAGGCCTTGCCCGTAACTAATTCAAATAGATGGATGTAGCGGTCTGAAACGGATTGTGCCCAGGCATCTGTTAATTCAGGGATTTGCTGACTCTCTTTTCCTTGAAAACCATTCGCCATAAGAAATTGACGGACAAACTCTTTGGACAATTGCTGCTGAGCTTCGCCCGAGGCTTGACGTTCGGCATAGCCTTCGGCTAAGAAATAGCGGGAAGAATCCGGCGTGTGGATCTCGTCGATGAGGACAATTTGACCCGAGGCCAATTTGCCAAACTCGTACTTCGTGTCCACCAAAATCAGTCCGCGCTCTGACGCCATTTCCTGCCCTTTAGCAAACAAAGCCCGGGTATATGCCTCCAATTGGAGGTAATCTGGTTCCGAAACAATCCCTTGGCGTAAAATCTCCTCTCGGCTGATGTCTTCGTCATGCGCTCCAAGAGCCTCCTTTGTTGTGGGTGTAATGATTGCTTCAGGAAAGACATCGCTCTCTTTCAGTCCATCGGGCATGCGAACCCCGCAGAGCAATCGCTCTCCTGTTGCATACGTCCGAGCAGCATGGCCACTCATGTAGCCACGGATAACCATCTCCACTTTGAAGGCCTCCGCACGTTTCCCCACTGTGACCACGGGGTCGGGACAGGCCTGTCTCCAGTTGGGGACAATGTCCTCGGTCGCTGTCAAAAAATGTTCCGCCATTTGATTGAGTACTTGCCCTTTGTGCGGAATGCCCTTCGGCAAAACGACATCAAAAGCCGAAATACGATCCGAAGCGACCATCACAAGGAGGTCGTTTTCTAAGGTATACACATCACGCACTTTACCGTGGTAGACTGCTTTCTGGCCGGGGAATTGAAAATCGGAGTGCGTTAGCGTTGACATAGGTAGCTTATTGGCCGTCGTAGGCGGCGATAATTTTACGAACTAACGGATGGCGGACAACATCGCGGCCATCCAAGGTGATATGCGCAATCCCTTCTACCCCCGTTAAGGTGTTCAGGGCATGAGGCAGTCCGCTCGCCTGCTTGGTGGGCAAATCGATCTGACTAGGGTCTCCTGTCACGATAAACTGAGACGATGGCCCCATCCGCGTCAGGAACATTTTCATTTGGTTGGGCGTCGTGTTTTGCGCCTCGTCCAAAATCACAAAGGATTTGTCCAAGGTGCGTCCACGCATGAAAGCCAAGGGTGCAATCTCAATCGTTCCATTTTCTAAAAATTGCGCAAGGCGCTCCGTTGGAATCATATCCCGCAAGGCATCATACAATGGCTGCATATAGGGGTCGAGTTTTTCTTTCATATCCCCTGGCAAAAAGCCCAAACTTTCTCCAGCTTCTACTGCGGGGCGGGTGAGCACGACACGACGAACCGCTTTGTTCTTCAGCGCACGAACGGCGAGCGCCACCGCCGTATACGTTTTTCCCGTGCCGGCCGGACCCATGGCAAACACGAGGTCATTACTATCCACGGCTTCGACCATTTTTCGCTGGTTGGCCGTACGCGCTTTAATCAGCAAGCCGCCTACCCCATTGACAATGACATCGTTGTGGCCGTTAAGGTTTTTGAGAATACTCGGCTTGTCATCCAAGACAATTCGCTCAAGTTGAGCTTCGGTCAGCACATTAAAACGCTCGACATGTCGAAAAATCAGGTCCAACTTTTCTTCGAAGTTCGTGACATCGCTCTCCGTACCCTCCCATTTGATCATTTCCCCACGGGCAGTGACTTTTAGCTTAGGGAAATAGTCTTTGAGCTGCCTCATTCGGGCGTTATTTGCGCCGAAGAGGATCTGTGGATCCATGTTTTCTATGTGGACAATTCTTTCCATACCGGGTAAGTGGGTCGAAGCAAGTACTTTTAAGGTATCCAAAAGTACGATGTATGCCCCTCGTGACCCTCACTTCTGACTATGGCTGGAATGATCCAGACACGGCCGTCGTGCGCGGACACGTCTATGGGGAGATGTTGCGGTCCAAAATTGCCGCCCCGCTTGTAGACCTCAGCCATGGAATTCCTCCGAGGGATCACATGGAAGCGGGCTACGTGATTCGCTCAGCCTACCCGCATTTTCCAAAGGGAAGTATACACCTTGTCCTAGTGGACAGTATGGACCTCAGTATCGGCCAACCCATGGCCATGGAGTTGGATGGCCATTATTTCTTGGGATTGAACCATGGCGGACTATCATTGATTCGCCCCGACCTCAAACCGAGCCAGATGGTTCAACTGGACCTGAAGAATCGATTGGAGCTCCAGGATGTGGAATCACTGTTGGCCGCCGCTGCTGCGCATCTGCTCAATCGGGGAGCTCTATCCATGCTGGGACCAAGCCTCAGCGATTGGCGAAGTCTTCATCCCCCACACCCGGAAGTGAAAAATCCGGAAACCGCCATAGTACACGTACAGTACATCGATCACTTTGGCCAATTAGTTACCAATGCCAGCCGAGAATGGCTTCAATCATGGCATGGCAGCCATCCTTTTGTCACCATCGCTCGGGGGCGCCGGGTCACACGACACATCAGCTCGGCTAGTCAGATCCAAGAAGCTGGCGAACTCTATACTCGGATCAATCGCTATGGATATCTAGAACTCGGCGTCAGTCAACCGGGCGCTCACGGAATAAACACTGCTGCAAGCCTCTTAGGCATACAAATACACGATCCCATTGAACTACAGCGCAAGTGATCTCAAGGATTGTACACCTTCAGCTGCATCTCAATCGCCTCGCCGATTTTGAAGCCTTCGTTCAGCCACGCATGGCTCGGATCGAAGCTCAACCTGGCTGCCTTGGGGTCGAGCTATACCAAGGTCCTCCCGGGCATTATTTTACCATAAGCCGGTGGTCTTCAGAAAAGGACCTTGACGCATACCGGGATTCGTCATTATTTGCCGAAATTTGGCCCAGCGTAAAACCCTGGTTCTCGGCGAAAGCCGAAGCTTGGACTACCACACAAATCCCCTTTTAACCTATGTGGGCCCTAGCCAAAAAAGAATTCAATGCATTTTTTCAGTCCTCTACCGGGGTCTTGATTCTTTGTGTGTATTTAGGTATGAACGCGGCATTTTTATGGTTAATGTCAGGGCCTTTCAATCTTTTAGATAGTGGATATGCGCAGCTCGATGGTCTTTTTATGCTGTCCCCTTGGGTCTTTTTATTCTTACTGCCGGCTATCGCGATGCGCATGCTGGCCGAAGAACGCCGAAGCGGCACTCTGGAGTGGCTACTTACCAAGCCTCTGAGCGAATGGCAGATCGTCATAGGAAAGTGGCTCGCAGGTATGATGCTCGTTGGGCTCGCCCTTATCCCCACGCTCATTTACGCCTTAAGCCTTTATAAGCTTGGAAATCCAACGGGCAATTTGGATTTAGGAAGCACTCTGGGTAGCTACATAGGCCTCTTATTTTTGGCCAGTACCTATCTTAGTATATCTCTGTTCACCAGTGCGATGACAGACAATCCCATTGTCGCCTTTGTGCTTGGCATGCTCCTTTGCCTCATTTTTTACGCAGGATTTGATCAGTTAAGCGCTTTTCAACTATTCAAGTCCCGAAGTCTTTTAATTCTAAACTTGGGAATCAGCGAACACTATACCTCCATCAGTCGAGGTGTCGTAGATAGCCGAGATGTCCTGTACTTCCTCGGCCTCAGTTTTGTTTCATTAAGCGCGGCTCGCACTGCCTTACAAAGCCGAAACTGGTGAACGCACGTAGACGAGACCTCCTCCAATGGCTGGGTATAACGGCGTTGGTATTTGCGGCGTTGGCCGTGAGCCAATGGTCTTTTTTTCGAATTGACCTCACCGAAGACCAACGTTTCAGCCTCAACGAAAGCACATTAGAGCTTATTGACGCGGTAGAGGACCCGATGTTAATCAGCCTTTATCTCGATGGAGATTTCCCTTCGGGATTTCAGCGATTGCGCGAAGAGGCCCGCCGGATGCTTGACGAATTCCGAGCCCGCAATGGCAACATCCAGTATGTCTTTATCAATCCCTCTGAGAATCCAGACCCTCAGGCACGTCGCGACACCTACCAGCAGCTCAAAAATGCAGGATTGAATGCCATTCAAATCGAAGTTCAAGAGTCCGATGGCGTCAAACAGCAGCAGATTTTTCCCGGAGCCATCGCTACATACCGCGATCGCGAATGGAGTATCCCCTTATTGTTAGAACAGTTCGCCACGGCACCAGAGGCTCAAATTAATGCCTCAATTCAAAACTTGGAATACAGTCTTGCCAGCGCACTCAAGGGGCTCACAAGCACCCACCGCCCGAGCATTGCTATTCTTGATGGCCACGGTGAATTATCCCCGATTGAAACGGCTTCTTGGGAAATGTCCGTCGCCAAAGCATACGATGTAGAGCGTTTCAACCTGCGCGAGTTTCCCATCGATAGCCTCACGGGCCAAGTTGATTTAGGCATGCAAGTGCGCAAGCTGAATAGTTATGACCTCATTGTACTCGCCAAGCCTCGTGCATCGTTTTCAGACCTAGATCGTTGGCTCTTAGATCAGTATTTCATGAACAATGGCCGTGGAATCTTTATGATCGACGCCGTTTATGCCGAAATGGACTCGCTGAGCTATGCGCCCGAATTTTTAGCCTACCCCATCCTAGATGCAATAGGACTGGGCGACCAGCTGTTTAACTATGGCGCGCGTTTGACGACCTCCTTGGTTCAGGATATGGTCTGCGCTGGGGTGAATGACCGGCGTTCGGTTAGGCCGTGGGTTTATTTCCCACTCTTTTTACCCCAAACCGACCACCCCATCGCGCGGAATCTGAACGCCGTTCGGATGGAATTTGCCACCTCCATCGATACGGTGCGTGCGCCTGGCGTGAAAAAAACTGCCTTACTTTTGACTTCGCCTTACACCCGACGCCAACCCACACCTGGGAGCGTGGGACTAGCCAGCCTCTACACAGAGCCCAACCAACTTCAATTTACCGATGGCCACCTAGCAGCAGCGGTGCTTTTAGAAGGGGCTTTCCCGTCATTTTACGCCAACCGCATCGCTCCCAAAACAGATGTAGCCGTGCCCAAAGCGGCCGCCAATGACGCCAAACTACTTCTTTTGGCCGATGGGGATTTCATGAAAAATCAACGCAATGTGGTGCGGGCGGATATTCCACGAGGAGCTCCGTTGCCCTTAGGTTTCGATCAATTTACTGGACAGCAATACGGCAATGCAGACTTCCTTTTAAACGCTGTCGATTACCTTCTTGATGGAACAGGCTTAATCGCGGTTCGTGGAAGAAATGTCACCCTTCGGCTCTTGGATAGTCCTCGCGCCAATGAACACCGACTCGCCTGGCAGTGGGGTAACGCGTTAGCCCCTCTCGGGCTCGTCCTAGCCATGGGCGGATTCTATCGCTTGCTACGTCGCAGGCATTTTGCTAAAAAATCGCTCGTATGAAAATTCGTTGGTCCTACCTCCTTGCGGGAGTCGTCATCTTCAGCATTGTGGCAATCCTCGTCCGTGAAATCATTGCAAACGATGGAGTCGATGAGGCACTCTATGACTTCGCAGTTTCAGATACCGCAAGTGTGAGCAAAATTGTCATTTGGGATAAAAGCCCTGATACCGTCAGGCTTGACCGAAAGGGCATCCAATGGATGGTCAATGGGCAATACATCGCACGTCATGACGCCATAGAGGTAATTTTGGAGACCCTGTATCGAGTTCGGCTTCGAAACTTCCCTCAAACTGCCGCCGAACAGACCATTTTATCTGCTATGGCAACCTATGGGAAGCGCGTAGAGGTGTATCAAGGCGACGAACTCGTCAAATCCTTCATTGTTGGCACGGAAACACCCGACATGTTAGGCACCTACATGCTGATGGACGGTTATGAGAAACCTGTAGCCACCTATATTCCGGGCTTCAATGGTTATTTATCCAGCCGATTTTTTCTTCGTGAAGATTTGTGGCGATCACGCGAGTTGTGGCCAAATCCTGAAATCATTTCTACGGTTAGCCTGGTCTATCCCGATAGTAGCCTCTTTGAAATTCAAAAGGAAGGCAGCCAATTCCTCCTTGTGAGTGGCTCGGGCAATGGAATGGCAGCAGATCCCATGGCGAGCCAAGCCTTGTTCAAAGCAATCCAGCAAGCGCAATATGAAGGTATGATCATCCCTAGTGACATCGTTTGGGGCAAAAGGGACTCGATTGTTGCTTCAATTCCAGTGGTGCGCGTCATTGTGCGTTATACGGACCAAAGCGAAGCCCAAATGGACCTCTACCATGTCCCTGGAGGACCGGATATCTTAGACGGCGATGGAAACCCCCAGCTTTGGGATCCGGATCGTTTTTACGCTGTTCTAAGCGATGGACGCTTTGTCTTGGCTCAGCGCTACGGTCTTCAACATGTGTTGAAAAGTTTTCGTGCATTTCTTCCAAAAAACGGCCAGGGCTTGAGCCCTGAATAATTACTTTGCAGTATGAAGTTTATTGTATCTAGCGGCCAGCTTTTACGCGCACTCCAGACGGTGAGTGGGGTCATTCAAAGCAACAATACCTTGCCTATCTTGGATCATTTCCTTGTGCAACTGAACCCAGGCAAACTGACCATAACAGCCTCCGACTTGGAGACGACCATGACCACGACGCTCGCCGTCGATTCATCGGAGACCGTCACGGCAGCTATTCCCGCCCGCATGTTGCTGGATACGGTCAAGAGTTTTCCTGAACAGCCACTGACGTTTACACTCAATCCCGCAAGCCACGCTTTGGAAGTGAGTAGTGATTTTGGGAAATACGCTCTGGCCTATGTCGATGCGGCGGAATATCCAAAAGCCGCTTCCCTCGACGGAGCGGATCGAGTACATGTTCCGGCCCATGTCTTATCTACCGCCATTCACAAAACTTTATTTGCTGCAGGAAATGACGATCTACGTCCTGTGATGAGTGGCGTCTTCTTTCAATTCACTGGAGATGGCTTGACCTTTGTGGCAACCGACGCCCACAAGCTCGTTAGATATCGCCGAAGCGACTACAGTGCTCCGGCCACCGCAGAGTTTATCCTTCCTAAAAAGCCTTTGAATCTCCTCAAGGCTACCTTGGGCAACGGAGATAATGAAGTGGAATTAGCCTACAACGAGCAAAATGCGCAATTCAGCTATGATGGCGTCACCCTGGTGTGCCGATTAATTGATGGAAAGTACCCCAATTTTGAAGCGGTCATACCCAAGAACAATCCGAATCGCCTCGTGGTGGATCGCGGAGCCTTCTTGAGCTCAGTGAAGCGTGTTTCGATCTTCTCAAACAAGACCACCCACCAAATTCGTCTGAAGGTAGCCGGAAACGAGCTGCACATTTCTGCGGAAGATTTGGATTTTGCTAACAAGGCCCATGAACGCCTCGGTTGCAATTATGAAGGATCTGATATGGAAATCGGCTTCAATAGCCGATTCATTGGCGAAATGTTGGGCAACCTGGAGTCCGATGAGGTCGCAGTGGAATTATCTGCCCCCAACCGTGCGGGCATTCTCCTTCCTGAAGGCGGATTGGCTCAAGGCGAAGAAGTCTTGATGCTTGTCATGCCTGTGATGCTCAACGCGTAAACCTAGCCTCCATGAATCTCCTCGTCGTAGGTGATGTACATGGCTGCGTTCATACGCTCAAAGCCTTTGTCAAAAACCATTGGACCCAACAGGATGAATTCCTCATTCTTGTGGGCGATATCATCAACAAAGGCCGGCATAGTGCCAAGACGGTTAAGTACCTTCGAAAGCTCCAAAAAGAATTCCCCTATTCTGTGTATTTACTTCGCGGCAATCATGAACACATGGCTGCCGAGTCCTTTCGTCAGAATGAGACGTTGCCCTACCTAGAAAAACTCAAGCGGGATATGCTCAAACGCGGAATTCCCTACCAGCGCATGCTTCAATGGATGGGCCAATGGCCACTCCAATGGGAAAACCCCTATGTATTGATCACCCATGCCGGCGTATCGCTTCATGCCCGGGACCCATTTAATGCCGACTCTTCCCGAGGCGTCTTGCACAACCGCTCCGCGCTCAAAGACGTCGGAAAGCTTCAGATTTTTGGCCATGTCGTCCAAGAGGACCATCAACCGCGCTATTTTTCGGAGTCGCATGCCTGGGGTATCGATACAGGAGCCTGGCGAGGCGGCGGCTTAACAGGCTTGCGCCTGACCCGCACCGGTGAAATCATCGAAATACTTCGTGAACCGACCGCGGATGCCGACCTTTGACTGAATCAACCCTTACTTAAACGATATATCCACTGCCATGTCCAACGGAACATTCCAACTCCCCAGTCCCATCAACGAGCCCATTTACTCGTATGCCCCTGGCACCGAGCCACGTGAGAAGTTGATTTCCACCTATCAGCGCATGTACAATGAGATAGTAGACATTCCGCAGTTCATCAATGGAAAGGAAGTGCGAACAGGAGATCTTCGCGATTGCCGTCCACCGCACGACCATCAGCACAAAATCGGTCAATACCATTATGGCAATGCTTCGCATGCCCTTGAAGCCGTAGACGCGGCCCTGGCCGCACACGCTTTATGGAGCTCCATGCCCTGGAATGAGCGTGCAGCAATTTTCTTGAGAGCAGCGGACTTGGTAGCAGGACCTTACCGGGCCACCATCAATGCAGCCACAATGCTCGCACAATCCAAAACAGCTTACCAAGCGGAAATCGATGCGGCGTGCGAATTCGCGGACTTCTTGCGATTCAACGCCCACTTCATGGAGAAAATTTATGCGGAGCAGCCTATCAGTTCCCCTGGCATGTGGAATCGTATGGAATACCGCGCCCTAGAAGGATTTGTGGTGGCGATCACACCATTCAACTTTACCGCCATCGCAGGAAATCTTCCCGCCTCAGCGGCTCTTATGGGCAATGTGGTCGTGTGGAAGCCTGCCGATAGTCAGATCTATTCCGCTTGGGTGGTGATGGAAATCTTCCGCAAAGCCGGCTTACCCGATGGCGTCATCAACATGGTTTACATGGATGGTCCAGAATTCGGCGAGGTCGTCTTTAAACACCCAGACTTTGCAGGACTGCACTTTACGGGCTCTACCGCGGTATTTAAACACCTCTGGAAAGAGATTGGCAGCCACATTGATCATTACAAGGCCTACCCACGGATTGTTGGCGAAACTGGCGGAAAAGATTTTGTCATTGCTCATCCTTCTGCCCAGGCGAAGCAGGTAGCAACGGGACTGACGCGAGGGGCATTTGAGTTCCAAGGCCAAAAATGCTCTGCCGCCTCTCGTGCCTATATCCCTCAGTCTATGTGGCCTGCCGTTAAAGAACATCTTGTAGCGGATTTAGCCAGCTTCTCCATGGGAAGTCCAGGCGACCTCAAGAACTTTATCACTGCAGTGATTGATGAACGTGCTTTTGACAAGATTGCCAGTTTTATAGATTACGCCAAATCTCAATCAGATGCAGAAATCATCGCAGGTGGAAGCTATGATAAGTCCAAAGGCTTCTTTATTCAGCCTACCGTCATTGTGACCTCCAATCCAACCTTCCGCACCATGTGCGAGGAAATCTTTGGACCTGTCTTGACCATCTATGTATACGCTGATACTGATTGGTCGGAGACCTTGGCACTGGTCAATTCCACCTCAGAATATGCGCTGACTGGGGCTGTCTTTGCGACGGATCGCCGTGCCGTAGACCAGGCCACTAAGGCCCTGGCATTTGCCGCCGGGAACTTCTATGTTAATGACAAGCCAACGGGCGCTGTAGTTGGTCAGCAACCCTTTGGGGGGGCACGCGGCTCAGGTACGAATGACAAAGCGGGCTCCGTACTCAACTTGCTCCGTTGGGCTTCTCCGCGAACGATTAAGGAGACGCTGGATCCACCAACGGACTACCGCTATCCTTTCATGGGATAAGGAATCCGAACACTCCCAGGAACAAAATCTCTGGAACTGAAAAAATAAAAGGGAGCCGCGCTGCGGCTCCCTTTTGCATTCTACGGTTTCGATTTCTCTATTTCGCTGGGATGCGAACCACATATTTGGTCGTGTAAAACTCCCCATCTAAAATATCAGACAATGGGAATAATTTAGCCTTCATCCCTTTCAATTCATCGCTCAAGTCTCCACCTTTCAGAGCGTATAGTGCAGAATTTGGATTTTTGGTCCAGCTATTTCGAACCCAAGAACGCAGGGTAGCCGCCGGGGCTACCGCTCGGGTGACCACCACGTCAAAGGGGCCCTTGACTCGCTCCGCTCGTTCGTGCAGGGCTGTCACATTCCTTAAGCCGAGCGCGTCTACAATTGCTTGAACGACTTTGATCTTCTTGCCAATGGAATCTACCAGCGTAAAGTGGATCTGAGGGAAGGCAATGGCCAGTGGAATCCCAGGAAAGCCACCGCCTGTGCCGATATCCAAAACTTGCAGCCCGGGACGATGCGGCATGATGCCTCCTAGGCAAAGAGAATGGAGAATGTGGCGCTCCCAGATTCCCTCCTGATCTTTTCTTGAAATAACGTTAATCTGAGCATTCCACTCTTCGTATAATGGGGGCAACAATTCCATCTGGGCGATGGCTTCAGGGTTTAAAAAAGGGAAGGGCTTGGCCCAATGGTCTGGATGGCTCATTTTTTCAAAAAAGTGAAAGCTTTTTTTAAGAGTCTAAATCGAAGGTAAAATCCTATACTTAGGCCCACCCATTGCCCCGCATCCATGCGCTTTGCCCACTGGAAGAGGTATGCCATGAAACTCAGCTGCATTAGGATATACACACCAAGAATAGCCTGGATTTGGCTTAGAACAAAACGAATTTGAGGACTCGGCTGAATCATATTGAAGTTATCCATGTGTATCCACAAGAGGCCCATATGTAGCACGGCAGCCGCAGCCACGAGATCTATCAAAGCGAGCAACAGCGTGTAACGCGCCAAGGCCCAACGTTCCATGGGACTACGATGCGCACGCATTCTGCTATCGTTCTGTGGCAACCAGGGCCGGCGAAGGTATGCAGCTGTTTGAGTCACCGCGACAACAGGACCAATCTCTGCTAAATCGTTCAATAAAAATTCGGCTTCTCCTCCATTTAGGTGCATGCTGCTTAGATAACCTTTGATTTCGAAGAATTTCGAGGTTTCAAAGGCAAAATTTACAGGAACTATCCCCGTGGTGGCGGCGCGTTTCACTCCGGGAAAGAGCGGACGCGCGCGCAAATGCGCCCAAACATTTACGCCAAGTGATTCGGCCTTTGCCCCATACGAGGCAGAACGCTCGGCCATTACCGGAGCAAAGGAGGCAATGGCTTTACCACGGCGGAGAGGATCCGTCAAAGCTTTTTGCCATGAGGCGAGGTCCGAAGGAATCTCACAGCGACTATCGACCCAAAGACTATAGCTCCGGTGAGCCGCTTTGACCGCCAAAGTCAGAGCAAGTTTTCGGGTGCCCCAAAAACGCTCAGAGGACGGCAAGGTGACAACGATGAGATCAGGATATTGGCGTTTCAAGGCCTCCAAGACATTGGCCGTCTCATCTTCACTCTGATTATCTATCGCAATGATTTCAGCCTGAGGTAGTTGCTTATAGGCCTTATGGATCCACTGCTCGAATCCTTCCGGATCATTGCGACCGACAATCATCAAACTACAATCCGCAGGGTCCAAGCCCTTGCCGCTTGCGCGATTCCAAGTGAACCAGGGCAAATACAAGCGCCACGCCGCCAAGACCCCCAGGCCCAAAACTAGCAAAGAGACGCAAAATATCAGGGTCATCGCTTCCTCCGTTTGAGGGGTAAGCGCTCCCATTTGCAAAAAGATGGCATTGCCCATAACCGCACAAAAGTAGTCCAAAGGAAAGGCCTAATTTTGCCTGATGCAATTTGATGTCGTCGCCCGCGATTCGGGCAGTTCAGCCCGCGCCGGATGCCTACAAACAGCCCATGGACAAGTGCCTACGCCTATTTTCATGCCGGTGGGAACATTGGGCACCGTGAAAGGCGTTCATGCCCACGAATTGAAGGAAGATATTCGGGCGCACATAGTACTCGGAAACACCTACCACTTGTATTTGCGTCCGGGGATGGAGGTAATGCAACAAGCCGGAGGACTTCATGCCTTCACGACTTGGGATGGCCCGATGCTAACCGATAGCGGCGGATTTCAAGTGCATAGTCTGCAAGACATTCGGAAAATTACCGAAGAAGGGGTCAAATTTCAATCCCACATCGATGGAAGTCGCCATTTGTTCACGCCGGAATCGGTCATGGATGTTCAACGGCAAATCGGCGCAGATATCGTGATGGCCTTTGATGAGTGTACCGACTATCCCTGTGAAAAAAGTTATGCTCGTGAGGCCATGCATCGCACCCACCGATGGCTTGACCGCTGCGTGCAACGATGGGAGCAGAATGAAGCACTTTACGGCTATGAGCAAGCGCTCTTCCCGATTGTTCAAGGAAGTACCTATTCGGATTTACGCCAAGAATCTGCGGAATACATCGCCTCCAAAAATGCATGGGGCAATGCCATTGGCGGACTTTCAGTCGGGGAACCCGCTGAAGAAATGTATGCCATGGCCGAAGAAGTTTGTCGAATTCTACCCGCCGACAAGCCCCGATACCTCATGGGCGTTGGAACCCCAGCCAATATTCTCGAAAACATTGCGTTAGGGGTTGACATGTTCGACTGTGTCATGCCCACCCGAAATGCCCGCAATGGGCAGCTTTTTACCCAAAATGGCATCATCAACTTACGCAACGCCAAGTGGCGCGATGACTTTAGTCTTTTGGATCCGGATGGGGATGCATCAGTGGATCAACGCTACAGCAAAGCCTACCTCCATCACTTGTTCAAAGCCAATGAGGCTCTAGGCAAGCAGATTGCTAGCATTCACAATTTGCGCTTCTATCTATGGCTCGTCGAATCAGCGCGAAAACACATCCTCGCCGGTGATTTCTGCACGTGGAAAGCCCACATGCTTCCAAGGGTCCAAAGCCGTCTCTAAGCCATGATGAACCGCCTAGAACGCTATATCTTCTTCAAATTCTTGGGGAACTTCGGCCTATTTCTAGGTTTAGTCATGCTGATTGCGGTTGTATTTGACATCAGCCAAAAACTCGACAACTTCATCAGCCAAGGGGCCACCTTAGATGTCATTTTAGGGGATTATTACGTCAACTTCATTGCATTTTACGGCACCACCTTCAGTGGCTTAATCGTCTTTTTATCCACCATTTTCTTCACGGCCCGAATGGCCAATCAAACGGAAATTATTGCGGCCCTAACCGGGGGGGTTAGCTTCCCTCGGCTCATGAAGCCTTATCTCTATGGGGCTGCTGTAGTCTTCGTTGTAACCGCCCTTTTGAGCCACTTTATCATTCCAAGCACGAACATTCGACGGATTCACTTCGAAGACACCTACGTGAAAGACATCAGCCCTTCTCGGCCTATCAATATTCACCGACAAGTACTGCCTGGCCACTTTGTCTATGTCGAAACATGGAGTCCCGAGCGCCTTGGCGGTTACCACTTCACCTATGAGGTCTTTGATGAACTGAGTATGCGTGAAAAACTCCAATGCGACTTTGTTCGTTTTGACACCCTCCGTCAAAAATGGCAATTAGACAACTGGATGCTCCGCAGTTGGGATGAACAAGGGAAACAAAGTTTGTCTCAAGGACGACGCCTTGACACGGCATTTAACTTTGGGCCACGAACTATTGCTCCCGACTTGCGCAGCACGGCGACCATGGCTTCCCCCGCACTCTGGGCCTTTCTCAAACAAGAACGCTTGAGCGGATCCGAGGCTGTTATCTACCACGAAATGGAATGGCATCGCCGAACCGCCTATCCTTTCTCAGCATTCATTTTAGTGTTTATCGCGGTCAGCCTGGCGTCTGAAAAACGTCGTGGGGGTATCGGCAGCCAAATCGCCGTGGGTCTCTTACTCGCAGTGACCTACATCTTTGTGATGCAATTGAGTAACATTTTTGTCAGCTCTCCGTCCATTGGACCCTGGCTGGCCGTTTGGTTACCCAATTTGCTCTTTGCCCTCCTCGGAGGCTTCCTCTATTTTCGCGCCGCTAAATAACAGGCCATGTCATTAATTCGACCCACGGATGACTCCCCTCTTTGGGTGCACCACCTCTGGATGCACTTTATTGTTTTAATCTGGGGCTTCACAGGGGCCCTCGGAAGACTCATTAGTATTGATGCCTTGCCTTTGGTTTGGTATCGGATTTTTTTCGCCTCGGGCTTCATGCTCCTCTATGCTCTGCTCACCCGGAAAAAATTTACCCTGCCTCCCAAGGATTTAGTTCTCCCCTTGGTCTTGAATTCAGCCATTATCGTCATCCATTGGATTACATTTTATCATGCGATCAAACTATCTAATATTTCCCTCACCTTGGCTTGCTTAAGCACAGGGCCCTTCTTTACTTCCATTTTGGAGCCTCTCTTTTTTAAGCGCCGAATCCTACCCGCCGAGATCTTACTTGGCGGTGGGGTGGTAGCGGGAATGCTCCTGCTTTTCGGTTCTGTCGAAGGACAAAACATCGCCATAGCCATAGCCCTACTCTCTTCCGTACTCAGCGCCCTTTTCTCCGTGATGAATGGACGAATCGTCAAACGGATGCCGCCCCTAGACATCTCCTTCTGGGAAATGAGTCTCGGGGTACTCATGCTTAGCATCTTCTTATGGAGTCGAGGGCAATTCATCCCATCCATCCTGTCGCCAGTCGGCAGCGATTGGTTTTACTTGGTCTTACTAGCCACGTTTTGTACCGCCTTTGCTTTCGTGCAATCCGTTCGCATTATGCGCTATCTCTCTCCTTTTACCGTGATGCTCACCATCGCAATGGAGCCTGTGTATGGCATTCTCATTGCTCTCCTATTATTCAGAGATTCCGAAGCGATGACCCCTGGATTTTATGTAGGCGTTGGAATGATCTTGGCCATGCTTTTGACCGATGCCTATGTGAAGCGACGAAAGCGACGAAAAGCACGCTAAGTTTTCCACAAGCGCCGGGATGTCCCCCGTGGAATGTGTAAGTTTGAACCCTTGCCCAAAAATTATGGATTACCTCGATTTTGAAGCCCCGATTCGGGAACTTGATGAGCAGATTGCCAAAGCCCATGCCCTCCAAGCCGAAAGCGGAGTAGACATGAAGGACAGCTTGGTCGAACTAGAAGCCAAATTGGCGGAAGCTCAGGCTGAACTTAAAGCCTCTTTAAGCCCTTGGCAACGCGTACAATTAAGCCGCCATACCGGCCGGCCATACACCATGGCCTACATTGAGGCCATGACGGGGGGCGCATTCATTGAAATGCACGGCGATCGCCATGTCAAAGATGACAAAGCGATGGTCGGAGGTTGGGGCGCCATCGATGGCGAGAGTTTTCTCTTCGTCGGTCAGCAAAAAGGCGTCAATACTAAAATGCGGCAACTTCGCAATTTTGGAATGGCCAACCCCGAAGGCTACCGCAAGGCGCTTCGTCTGATGAAGCAAGCAGAGAAATTTGGTCGCCCAATTGTGACCCTTATTGACACACCGGGCGCATTTCCGGGCCTAGAGGCAGAAGAACGTGGTCAGGGAGAAGCCATTGCCCGAAACATCCTGGAAATGGCACGCCTCAAAGTCCCCGTGATCTGCATCATTATTGGTGAAGGAGCCTCGGGTGGCGCTTTAGGCATTGGCGTTGGTGATCGCGTCATGATGCTTGAAAACACATGGTATTCGGTCATTAGCCCTGAGTCATGCTCGTCCATTTTGTGGCGCAGTTGGGACTTCAAGGAAACAGCCGCAGAAGCCCTCAAACTCACCGCTAATGATATGCTTAAAAACGGTTTGATCGATGGCATCATCAATGAGCCCGCAGGCGGTGCGCATCGCGACCCTCAGGGCATGTTCCAAATCTTGAGCAGTGAAATTTTACGCATGTACCATGAATTAAAAGATATTCCTAGCGAGCAACTTGTCGCGAATCGTATAGAGAAATTCTGCAGCATGGGAGTCTACGAAGAATCAGCTTCATAAGCACATGGAACCTATAGCATCCAATCCACCCCGCAGTCGTCGTGAAAGCCCTACGCTCAGCATGGGTGTTGTCGGTCGTATCCCGCCGCAAGCGGTTGAACTGGAGGAAGCGGTATTGGGTGCGCTTCTGATAGATCGAGACGCATTGTCCAAAGTAGTCGATATTTTGGCCGCTGATTCCTTTTATGTCGAGGCGCATCAACACATTTTTGATGCGGTAACCCACCTATTTGGGGAGTCCGATCCTATTGATATCCTCACCGTTGCCCAGCGCTTGCGCAAAGAGGGTAAGTTGGATAAAATAGGCGGTGAAGCTAAGCTTATCGGTTTATCTACTCGCGTTTCGTCTTCCGCGCATATCGAATTTCATGCGCGCATCGTCGTTCAAAAGCATATCCAACGTGAGCTCATTCGCATCTCCAACGAGATGATCGAAGAAGCGTATGACGAAACCAACGACGTGTTGGAATTGCTCGATAAAGCGGAGCAAAGTCTCTTCAATGTCTCTCAAGGCAACTTGAAAAAAAACTACGAGGGTTCCTATGAGCTCGTCAAGCAAGCCGTCAGTCGCATTGAAGAGATTTCCAAGCGCGATGGGCTCTCTGGTGTGCCTTCCGGCTTTTCAGGTGTAGATCGCGTTACTTCCGGCTGGCAAAAATCCGATCTGATCATCATTGCTGCCCGCCCTGGTATGGGTAAGACGGCTCTCGTCCTTTCCATGGCCAGAAATATGGCTATTGATCATCAAATCCCTGTAGGGGTCTTCTCTTTGGAGATGTCTTCTGTCCAGCTGATTACCCGATTAATTTCTTCCGAAACAGGTATTGGCGCTGAAAAGCTGCGTAAAGGCAACCTCGATACGACAGAATGGCAACAGCTCACGTCCAAAGTCAAGCGACTTGAAGATGCGCCTATTTATATCGACGACACACCAGGATTATCCGTGTTTGACCTTAGAGCAAAATGCAGACGCCTAGTCGCACAGCACAAAGTGGGCATCATTGTCATTGACTATTTGCAATTGATGACCGCCGGAGCAAGCAAGTCGAGCGGAAACCGCGAACAAGAAATTTCAACAATTTCTCGATCCCTTAAGAGCATCGCCAAGGAATTAGAAATCCCCGTCATTGCACTCTCACAGTTGAGCCGTGCAGTAGAAACACGTGGTGGAAGTAAGCGACCATTACTCTCAGACCTACGTGAATCCGGAGCCATTGAGCAAGATGCAGATATTGTTTCGTTCATCTACCGTCCAGAATATTACCAGATTCATGAATGGGATGATGATGGAAGCCCCTGTGATGGCCAGGCGGAACTCATCATAGCGAAGCACAGAAATGGCTCACTCGAAAATATCCGATTGAAATTTGAAGCGTCCATGGCAAAGTTTTCTGACCTCAACCATCACGGCGCTGCAGGAGGTATGCCCATTGTTTTTGAATCTAAGATGAACGCTGCAGCCAACGATACCTTCCAAGGAGGCAAAGTGGATCCCATGGACGACGATTACCCCGTATTCTAGGGGTTTTTCCATTAAAAAGACTTAATTGAACATGCGCCAGCGGCCCTCAAAAAGGACGGCTGCCGCGGCTAGCGGGTAGTTTTCCGCCAGGAAAATAGTATTCGGAATCCATCCCTGGTTGGCATTCTGGAACTTTAGCAATAACTCCGCCTCCTTCTTGAAGCGAATGCCCGCCAGCGGTGTAACAATCCCATTAGGCGCGATGGTACCCGAGTTGGGCGAGTAGGCGAACTGCCCACGTTCGGCCACATAGACCGGACGCGCCCAGGGCCCCGCCCAGCCCGTGGCTTCCAGTGCAATAAAAAATTGCGTGTTCGGATTGATATTCCATTGTCGGTCCCACGCTGCTTTTAGCATTATCGGGGGCGTCATAAGCTCAGGTGCCGAGGTCCACGTGAAGTTGGCCGTAAAATCCAAATGGGAGTCTTTCCATGATTTATCCATGGAAAAAGGACTCACCCATTGCACTTTGACCAATCGGCTCGCAGGCGTAGCCGTCCAAACGCCGAGGTCCTCCGCATTCTGAGCAAGCAATAGATTACGCTCGCTGAATCCCTCGTAGAGGAGGCGTAGCCTACCATTTGCAAGCCTCATCAAGGCTGAAAACGTAGAAGGCTGAAGGACTTCTTGACCCGACCAATAGGGCGCATAGTTTCGCTCCGCCGTCAATTTAACCGGGGTGCGAAGCAAGCGATCCAGAACCACTTTATAATTGCCAGAAGCCACATGGTACTTCACTTCCAACGACCGATCGGCAAACTGCACATAGGGATCCCAGGTGACGCCGAAAGAACTATTCGAGTCGCTCACATATTGCCCGCGCTGAAGAAGCCCCACACGCACCGAACTAGAGGCCCAGTTAGCGTACTTGCGGCCCAGGGACATCTCCTGCGTGCGTGAGGATAGCGTGTCCGAAAAACCCAACGTTGGACCCTGGTAACTGCGTACATTTTGCTTTCCAGCATATGAAATCAACCACTTCTTATGGAGCATTAGCGTAGCCCACCCACTGATTTCAGAGGCATTCGATTTTGCCGTCGTCCAACGCGTAGGCACTAAGGCTCTGTTGGCAATAAAAGCCGTCGATTCCGTCAAAACACCCGGATCTGCTACCCCGCCAGCTTCATTCCGCGTGCCTTGGATAGCGCGTACGCTTCCTTTGAACTCCCACGTATCTGCGCTATCCCGTGCCTCATGCATCACGATAAGTTGATCCGCACCATACTGTTCATTGTACAACTGCCCTTGTGCTTGCAAACGACCGTAATGGACATTCCAATGTTTGTAAGCGGATTGTGGCGCCGTCGCATTCAATTCAAAATACTGACCACGGCCTTGACTGCTTCGGTAGGTCCACTCTACGCTGGGGATAGGACCCTTTCTAAAATACATGGGATAGGGCTCTTGTTTCAAGGCATTGAAGTCCTCAAACCATGTTCCCTTGGGCAAACCAAGCGGTACCATGGGAGCGCCCAACGTACCAATACTCAAATCATTCTGGACTAGCGTTCGGCTCAAAGTATTCCGGTAATGCACCGCTGGCAGATTGGACTCAAACCTTACTGAATACTCCAAATCAAAGTTCTTTTCAAGGAAGTTACTCTTCGGCTTACTCACACTGTCGGGAAAACTGGATGTATACTCCGTTACCTGGAATGCACCCGTTACACTATCAGACTCCCCCGCAACATCTTGGGCATTAACAGCTAAAGCGCTGTAAAGCCCAATAAACAGTGTAATAAAGAAGGGTGCTCGCATGGTCAAAATTACGGAAATAAAAAAAGCCCCACCATATGGCGGGGCTTTTATAAAGGTTTGGCGGCGACCTACTCTCCCGGGGTTAACCAGTACCATCGGCGCAATCGGGCTTAACGACTCTGTTCGGAATGGGAAGAGGTGATCCCCGACGCAATAACCACCAAGTTATAACAAGGTAATTTGGCATATCGGAAGCAACATAAAACAATCTGGACAAAAAATCCACGGGTAATTAGTACTACTTGGCTATGACATTACTGCCTTTACACCTATAGCCTATCAACGTCCTCATCTTGAACGACCCTTAAGAGAAATCTCATCTTGAGGTGGGCTTCGCACTTATATGCTTTCAGTGCTTATCCCAACCGTACATAGCTACCCTGCGATGCAGCTGGCGCCACAACAGGTACACTAGAGGTACGTCCGACACGGTCCTCTCGTACTAATGTCAGCTCCCCTCAAATTTCTAACGCCCATAGTAGATAGAGACCGAACTGTCTCGCGACGTTCTGAACCCAGCTCGCGTGCCACTTTAATGGGCGAACAGCCCAACCCTTGGGACCTTCTCCAGCCCCAGGATGTGACGAGCCGACATCGAG
>JAQWXR010000012.1 GCA_029254375.1 Schleiferiaceae bacterium
TATTCCCGGTGCGAGATGCCATTTCCATTGATCGCTGCCACGAACTAGGTGGATGACATGTTCTCGGCCTTCATTATCCATAAGGGCGAGTGGGAATGGTTCGTGATCAATGTCGCCGAAACTAGCAATGTGTAATTGGGCTTTTTTTATTGGCTATTTTGGCTAATATTAGTTGATTTATGCCTAAAAAAAGAATTTATGAGTAATGGTATTATAAACTATATTAGCTTCATCTAACAAAATTATTACAATATGTATACCCATGTTAAATACTGGACAGACTGGCGTCGTACGGGGTATCCGATGATTTCCGCTCCAGCGGATGCAAATCTATCAGACATCCCTCGTCGTATGCCTTATCCAGAGGGTGAATATTTATACAATGCGGACAACTGTCCAATGCCATTGAGTGCGTCACCAGACGATAAGTTTGGAGCGACCTCAATATCCCGCCTCTGGTGGGACGCAAACTAATAGGTGTTAGTTTGCATGTTAAACGTGAGCCGCCCCGGAAACGGGGCGGCTTTTTTTAGTCTAGTTTTCCCCTTTCTCAGGGGAAGAGGGTAGGCAATAAAAAACCCGCGAGGCAGGGCCCCGCGGGTATATGTTAAAAGCGCTGATGGAATTACTTCGCGCGCTCCTTGTAGGTGCCTTCTGCTGTATTGATGACGATTTTCTCCCCAATCTCAATGAAAAGAGGCACGCGAATTTCTTCCCCGCTTTCAACTGTTGCCGGCTTGAGGGTATTGGTGGCGGTATTGCCCTTCATGCCGGGCTCAGTGTAGGTGACTTCCATTACGACGGTCTGTGGCACCTCGACACTCAAGGCACGATCTTCATCCGCATGGAAGAGCACCATGCATTCCATGCCATCTTTTAGGAATCCTGGGGCATTGATGAGCTCTTTGGCCATCGGAAATTGCTCGAAAGATTCCATGTTCATAAAGTGGTAGCCATCAACGTCGTTGTATAAGTACTGGTAGGTACGAGTTTCAATTCGGATATCATCCAATTTGGCACCGCTTGGAAACGTATGTTCCAAAACGCGACCATCGTTAAGGTTTCGCATTTTGGTGCGCACGAAGGCAGCTCCTTTACCTGGCTTGACGTGCAAAAATTCGATGATTTGATACGGCGCATGGTTGTGCGTGATGCAGAGGCCGTTCTTGATGTCTGAAGTTGATGCCATATCGGATGTTCGTTAAAATGGGATTATAAAGGTACGACGGCTTCTCCACTGGGATGTATGGAAAGCTGGCAATGGGAGATCTCTTCCTTTTTATGATTCGAAGCGATCCAAAGCATACGGTGCGTGTAGTTTTGGCTTGGAGTTAATGAATGGGCCAGGAGTTCTTGAAACCACTTGATGCCAGATAGATCAAGGTGCGAACAAGGTTCATCTAGGAGAAGAAGAGGGGCATCGGTCCAAATGGCCAAGGCTAACTTCACACGCTGCTTCATGCCACTAGAAAGCCTAGACAACGGGCGTTCCATGGCTTCCCTAGCGATGGGAAGGTTTTGAAGATTGGCTTCGAATCGCAATGGTCGTAGCCGCTCGTGCTGTTCAAAAAGTTCTCTCGGGCTAAAGGCGTCCAGGAGATCTACATGGGGCCCTGTGTAAGAGATAGATTGAGTCCACTTGTCTTCAGGGATTTCCGGACAAGACATTCGACCTGTACTTGGGCTAATTTGGCCACTCAGGAGCTTCAGTAGGGTGCTTTTACCAGAGCCATTGCCTCCTAGAATCGCCACCCGATCTTCCGCGCCAAATTCTGCGTTCCAAGTCGGAATGATGACTTGACCTTGGTAATTCTTACTGAGATTTTCCAGGGAAAGGCCCATGTCTAAGCGTTCTTCACAATACCACGATCGGAAGCGTGGAGAAAGCGTAGCAATTCGGCACGTTCAGGGCTGTCAGCAACCTCCAATTCGATTTGACTAATCGCTTGTGATGTATTGAAGCCAGATTGATAGACCAATCGGTAGGCGTGATGGATTTCCTCAATACGTCCATTTTTGAAGCCCCTGCGACGCAAGCCCAAAGCATTCACGCCCTCATAGGCGAGGGGTTCGCGGGCGACGGTGATGTATGGAGGGACATCCTTACGGACGAGAGAACCGCCACCTACCATGACATGAGATCCAACTTTTACGAATTGATGTACGGCGGAAAGTCCACCGATGATGGACCAGTCGCCGATCTCTACATGGCCTGCGAGGGCGACGTTGTTAACCAAGATGACGTGGTCCCCAATTTGGCAATCGTGTGCGACATGGGCATAGGCCATCACAAGGCATTCACGGCCTAAAATGGTTTTTCCCAGTGCTTTTGTTCCACGATTGATGGTAGCGCACTCGCGAACGGTACAGCCATCGCCTAAGATGACTTGGGAATATTCTCCCTCAAATTTGAGATCCTGAGGTATGCCTGCAACTACAGCGCCATGAAATACTCGGCAATTCTTCCCCATCCGGGTGCCCGCCAGAATATAGGCTCCGCTGGCAATCCATGAACCTTCTCCAATCTCTACATCCGCCTCAATTACAGCGAATGCTTCCACGTTCACATTTCCAGCCAATTTTGCCTCGGGATGGACTGAGGCGAGAGGAGAAATCACAATTATTTATCTTTAGTAATCATCGCGGTAAAGAAGCCTTCCGAGACCAATTTAGACCCGACGTAGGCCTTACCACGCATTTGGACAATACCCCGTCGAATGGGCTCCGTAAAGACTAGATGGAAGATCAAATTGTCACCAGGAACAACCTTATTCTTGAATTTGACCTGATCCATTTTAAGGAAGTAGGTTAGGTAATTTTCGGGATCAGGCACGGTGCTCAAAGCCAGAATGCCGCCCACTTGGGCCATGGCTTCGAGTTGCAAAACGCCCGGCATCACTGGAGCCCCAGGAAAGTGGCCCGTGAAAAAGGGTTCATTCATGGTCACCGCCTTCATTCCTACAATCTCATTGTTGGACATTTCTAAGATCTTATCCACGAGTAAGAAGGGAGGGCGGTGAGGAATAATGGACATGATTTTGGCTACGTCCATTAATGGCGCTTGATCGGGATGGTAGGAAGGAATTCCTTTGCTGTTTGCTTCTTCCATGATTTTAAGTGCGAGGAGGGTATTTGTTTTATGCCCAGGTTTAAAAGTACGAATATGTGCTCTGATAGGTTGTCCAATTAAAGCGATATCCCCTATGAGATCCAGTAATTTATGACTAGCAGGTTCATTGTCCATCCGGAAAGGGGTCAAGGGAAGGGGGCCGATGTCACTCCGACGTTCAAGACTTTGGCCAACGAAAGCATCTAAGGCAATCCAGTCCTCATTGCTCAAGCTGTCATCCACAATAAGAATGCCTGATCCAGGCTGAGCTCCTTTCAATAAACCCCGATGGATGAGCGGGGTGATATGCGTCGCCAATGTGAAGGTTCGAGCAGGAGCAACACCGTTGCCGTAGTCATCATTTGGCATAAATCGGGCAGAAACGGGGCCAACAGCTAAGGGGTCATGGCTCAATTGCACTTCGAAAGAAGGGTAGGCGGCTGGAATAGCTTCGGCCCATGCGCCAGTATCTGGATCCTCGATCCGGATGGGATGACGCAGGGTGATGCCATGCACTAATGCGGTGGATAATTCGATTCCTGCCGACTGGATCGCATCATACCATGGCTTGGCTGAGCCATCCAAAATGGGTATTTCACTGGCATTTAGCTCAATTCGAGCGTCGTAAATATGAGTCGCATACAAGGCGGAAAGCAAATGTTCAGCGGTATGAATCGTCGTCGTGCCGTTTGACAAGGTTGTTCTTCGGTCAGTATCTGTTACCGCGCTGGGATGGACCGTAAGAGGCGTAGCTTCAGGGCAATCTAGGCGACGAAAAACATAGCCGTGTCCGCGCTCGGCGGGATAAACGGTGACCGTACAGGCCGCACCCGTATGAATACCATGGCCGGCAAGACTGAAAGCGTTTTTGAGTTGATTGGAGGTCACTAATTTGGCTTCATGTTTGAAGCGACAAATTTCCGACGAAAAACCGAAGCTTCGACCGCGGGAGATCCCATGAACGTTTTTCCTGCCTCGATATTCTTGTGTACACCACTCTGAGCACCGATCCGGGCACCATCCCCGATGACGATATGACCGGCAATACCTACTTGCCCACCAATTTGTACCCCGTGTCCGATGATGGTACTTCCGGCTATCCCAACTTGTCCCGCGAGTACGCAGCTCTGGCCGATTCGCACGTTGTGACCGATTTGGCATAAGTTGTCGAGCTTCGTTCCTTGCCCAATGACGGTGGCACCGACGACGGCTCGATCCACACAGCTATTGGCACCTATCTCGACATGATCTTCCAAGATGACCAGGCCAAGGTGCTTGATTTTGAGCAAGCCTTCGCCTTTAATTATAGGGGGTGCGAAGCCAAAGCCATCTGCTCCGATTACCACGCCTGCATGTAAAATGCACTGGGAGCCAATCTGACTATTTGCATAAATCGTGACATTTGGATGGATTATGCTTCCTTCGCCAATGGTCGCATGGGCGCCAATGCGCACGCCAGGTCCAATCTGTACGCTGGGATGTATAATGGCACTCGGATCAATGGAAGAGGAATGCCACGCATGATGGACGCCGAAGTTATCTAAAACCTTTGCCCAAGCGCCGTAGGGATAGTCCACGCGAAGTAGGCAGCCTTTAAAGCCTTCGGGTTTCACTTGATTTTGACTCACGATGACAGCACTTGCCGTGGATTCGGCCAAATGCTTGGCATAGGTGCCTTGGGCTAAAAAACTGAGACCGCCTTCGAGGCCCGGGTCAAGGGTACAAAGCGCCTGGATGGGGATTTCACAGGAGCCTTCAAGGGTGGCGCCAAGGAATTCAGCCAATGTTGACAGGGGCTGCGGCGGGATGTTCGTTGCGTTTAGTCGATCCATTCAATGCCTTTAGGCCAGCACACAAAAGGCCGGGTGATTGTATGACTATAAACGCTCAAAGGAAGAATTTCGGATGCCTCGGACAAAGGAATTATTTTTCCACTTTTCGTTAGAATCTTAATTTCTTGTTTATCAGACTTATAGGTAGCATTGCTGGCCGTCCCTTCTAGAACAAAATGTCGACAATCCGGGGCGTCAAAGCCATGAGATTGCTGAATCTTAGCTTCCAATTCGGCGCGTTGCGAAGGGCTGAGTGCCTTCGGTAAGAACTTAATCCGGAAGAGGCGACGGTTCAAAAGCCTGTCGGAAAGATCAGCCAACACAGGGTCAGAATGCTTTGTCCATTGCTTCATGGCTCCGAGGATATCGGCATCATCCAAACGCGTAAAGGCGTCTAGAACGGCTGGGTCCTCTTGGAAGTCTGCCATGGTTGGACGCTTTTGTAAGAAAAGTTGCAACTCTTCCCCCGCAAATACCTCTTCGCCTCGCTGAACCAACTCATGGGCTCGACGAAGGACTTGAACGAGCATGTATTCTGCACTTAGCACGGCTTTATGCATATACACTTGCCAATACATCAGGCTGCGGCTTACCAAAAATTTCTCGATCGAACTAATGCCCTTGCCATCCAAAACAAGTTCTTCCTCCGCGACATTTAACATGGAGAGCAAGCGCTCCGAATTGATAGCTCCCTCTACTACGCCCGTATAAAAGGCATCTCGACGCAAGTAATCCAAGCGATCCATGTCGAGTTGCGATGAAATTAATTGATGTAGGAAGCGCTTAGGATGCTGGTTGTGAAAAATGGCGAGCGCTTCGGTCAATGCCCCATCCATTTCCTCATTCAATCGCTGCATGAGCAGGGTGGAAAGGGATTCGTGAGATACGCCTGAAACCAAGGTGTGTTCTAGAGCATGAGAAAATGGCCCATGGCCAATATCGTGGAGTAGAATGGCAATTTGGACGGATTCGGCCTCAGATTTGGAGATGGCATGGCCCTTGCTTTGTAATACCGCAACGGCCTTTTGCATCAAATGCATCGCGCCGAGCGCATGGTGAAACCGGGTGTGATACGCTCCAGGATACACCAATGAACTTAGACCAAGTTGACTGATTCTTCGCAATCGCTGGAAATAGGGATGTTCAATGAGGTCAAAAATTCGCTCGGACGGGATCGCAATGAAACCGTAGATCGGATCGTTGAATAGTTTGAACTTATTGGTTTCGATGCCTTCAGCCATGTACGTCGGATAGGAGCCGTAAATTTAACCCATATCAAATGGATAAAGCACGCATTCTTTGGGTCGATGATGAGGTAGATAGCCTCACCCCGCATGTCATGTATCTAGAAGGCAAGGGCTTCCTTGTCGCTGTGGCTACAAATGCCGCTGATGCGCTCCATTATATCGAGAAGAATCCGGTGGATTGTATCCTGCTCGATGAACATATGCCAGGCCGTTCAGGCTTGGATGCGCTGCCTGATTTTAAGGCACTTCGACCAAGTACGCCGGTGATTATGGTGACCAAAAGTGAGGAGGAGGGCGTAATGGAGCAAGCCATCGGTGAAGACATTGCCGATTATCTACTCAAACCAGTGCAGCCGCGTCAGGTACTTTCTTCACTGACGCGTGTTTTAGGCTCACGACAGCTGATCGCAGACCGAAATCTCAATAAATATCAATCCCAGTTCCGCGAATTGAGTATGCGTATTTCCGATGCGGACACCTGGGAAGAATGGACGTCCATTTACAAATCCCTCATGGCCTTTGATGACGGATTGACTGGCTCAGAGTCAGAGGGAATGCGCCCAATGCTCGATCATCAAAAGGAAGAGGCTAACCGGCTTTTTACCCGTTGGTGGGCGGAGGTCTACCCAGAGTGGTTGTTTGATCCCGCCGCGCCCTGCTCTTTTTCCCACCAAATGCTCAGTAAGTACGTGGCTCCAAATGTGAAAGCGGGTAAGCCATCCGTGGTGATCGTTTTTGATAACCTTCGCTTGGATCAATGGAATGAACTCCAGCCTTTTTTCCTAAATCAATTTAGATTGGTTATCAATGAACACTACGCCAGCATCCTGCCCACCGCTACGCAGTACGCTCGAAACGCTCTTTTGGCTGGGGCATTGCCCGATGAAATTGCCCATCGCTACCCCAAGGACTGGGTGCCAGACACCCTAGATTCTGAAGGCCGACGCAATGGTTTTGAGGAGCGCCTACTGCAGCATTGGGCTAAAAAAGAAGGCATCGAGTCTGTCGAGTATGCTAAGCTCACGCATTTAGGTTCAGAGCAGAAATGGGTGCGCCACTGGCCGCAGGTCAAAAACAAAGACCTCATCGTGGTCGTAGTGAACTTTATTGATATGATTTCGCACGCCAAGACCGAGCAAAGTATTGTTCGAGACATCGCGAGTGATGACCGTGGATTCCGCGCCTTGACACACAGTTGGTGGAAGAATTCTCCACTTCGCCCTTGGGTGGATGGTCTAGCGGCAGAGGGCTATGATCTCTTTGTGACGACCGACCATGGGACGATTTCGGTAAAGAAGCCCATTCAGATGAAAGGCTCGCGAGACTTGACAGCTAATATGCGCTACAAAGTGGGTCGAGGTCTAGAATATTCCGCCAAAGAGGTAGCCCTCGTTCGTGAACCCAAAGAATTGGGACTGCCTTCGGTGGCTTTGGGGGATAAAATCGTGCTCGCCGGAGAGGCAGGATATTTCATTTATCCAAACGACTACCATCGCTTCGCCGGACGCTTCGAAGGGTCCTACCAACACGGAGGGATTAGCATGGAGGAAATCATTATTCCATTTGCTCATATGAAGCCCCGAGGCAAGTAAAGGCGGCTACCTTTGCACCCATGGGACACGTTGACCTCATATGCACAGCAGATGAATGGCTGGCTTGGGCTGAGCGGCACAAAGCCGAGCTTCAAGGCCCTGTCGCTATACTAGGCTCCATGGGGTCTGGGAAGACCACCGCCGTAAAACATTGGCTCCAAGCCTTCGGTTCACCGGACAAGGGAAGCAGTCCTACCTTCACCCTCATTAAAGTCTATGACAGCCCGCAGGGCCTGATTTATCATGCCGATTTTTATCGACTGGACAAGGAAGAGGAAGCCGAAGATCTTGGCTTGGATGAGATTTTTGATGCTAGACGTCCCATTTGGATGGAATGGCCACAGAAAATTCCGAACTTATTGCCGGAAGAAACCGTCGTCGTGCTCATTGAGGTGCAAAAAGATGGCTGCCGAAAAGTGACCTTACACCCGGAAATGAATTGAGTCTCATGGATCAACCCGCCTACATCCCTCAAGAAGAACGCCTGATGGTCGCCTCAAAGCGCCAATCCCTGCGCATTGGATTACCCTTAGAGTCCACCTGGGCCGAAAATCGGGTAGCCCTAACGCCCGAAGGGGTACATCTTTTGGTTCAGCAAGACCATGAAATCTTGGTAGAGCGAGGGGCTGGGCTGGCGGCGCGTTACACTGACCATGAATATTCAGAAGCAGGAGCTCAGATAATTGAAGATCGTTCCCAAGTATTCCAATGCCCGGTGCTCGTAAAAGTGGAGCCCCCCAGTCCAAAAGAATGGCCCTTGATGGTTCCGAATCAGCTTTTACTGTCAGTTCTCCAACCAAACACCATCACGGCCGATTATATCCAAGCCCTCCAGGCGAAAAAAATTACTGCCCTGAGCTACGGGCGCATCCTTGATGAAGATGGACGTGCGCCATTTGTGCGAAGCATGGCCGAAATCGGAGGTTCTCAAGCCATCACGGTTGCGATGGAATACCTCAGCACCTGGGCGGATGGCAAGGGCTATGCTATGGGCGCAGTGACCGGGGTACCACCCACGGAAGTGGTCATCCTTGGAGCCGGCACGGTAGGTACCGTTGCGGCGCGGCTAGCGATGGCCATGGGCGCGACGGTCAAAGTATTTGATTCCTCCTTGACGCGGATGCAACGCTTGCGTGAAGTTCTAGGGCAAGATATCTACACCTGTACCCTGCAACCACAAATCTTGACTAAGGCCCTAAGCCGCTGTGATGTGGCCATTGGTGCACTCCGCCCAGTGGCAGGTCGGACTCCGATCGTTGTGACCGAAGAAATGGTCTCGCAGATGAAGCCACGCAGTGTCATTGTAGATGTGAGTATTGATCATGGAGGTTGCTTCGAATCGAGCGAGGTTACTACGTGGGATGCTCCGGTCTATACCAAGCACGGAGTGACCCATTTTTGTGTGCCCAATTTGGCCTCTCGTGTGGCGCGCACCGCCTCCTTCGCCTTAAATAATCTTACCAGTCCATTCCTTCAAAATCTTGCGGATGATGGAGGTTTGGAAGAAGCGCTAGTGCGACGGGCTCATTGGCGCGCGGGGGTATACATGCACCGCGGAATACTTACACACCGAGAATTAGCTGAGCCATTTGATCTCCCTTTTACGGACCTTGACCTCCTCTTATGAACTTTTGGCAGCGCTTTAGCTGGTATGCCCTAGGCCTCGGCCTCGGAACCATCCTGGTAATCTTCTTTTTTTCTGATCGTGATTTTCAATGCACCTATCTGCCCAACAACCGCGTCTTGGTTGATATGCATGATCAAGGCACCCAGTTTGTGGCGGAACCTGCGCGCGATATTTGGGAGCAGCAATGTGCAGGGGATTCGGCGATGCTCGAAGCTTTTTTGATGCGCGGAGAAATTGATTTTCAGCACGCCCTGGTAACCACGAGAGTAGAAAGCTTGAGTTACTCCCAATATCCAATTGAACTGGATTGGAAAGGGAGAATATTTGAAGGAATTTGGGAGCGCCGTACGGACAGTGCTGTGCTCATCTCCCTTCGAGCCTTGGAGAGATAAGAATCAGTTATTCAGTCGCTTGCGTCGTTGACGCTCCTCCAAAATCAAGGCTAATTCGCGTCCCGTTTGACCTTTGACCGAGGTGTTTTCTTCAGCTCTGCGAAATAGGTAGGGCATGACTTTTTCAATGGGTCCGAAGGGCAAATATTTAGCGACACGGTACCCATGATGAGCCATCACAAAGCTGATATGATCGGACATGCCAAAGAGTTGCGCAAACCAGATGGGGGCCTCACTTGCGCTCCATCCTTGTTCAAGCAATAAATTGGCAGCCAATTCGGCGCTGTCTTCATTGTGTGAGCCAATGATCAGTGCGAGGGTTTTGGAGTCCTCGGGACGGCCAAGGGCTAGAATCATCGCTTTGACACATGCATTGAATTCCACATCCGTGGCCGCTTTGCTGGGCTGAATCGGGGAGGGGTAGCCCTTAGACTGAGCTCTTGAGCGTTCTTTTTCCATGTATGCCCCGCGAACAAACTTGATGCCGAGGCCATAGCCTCCTTGTTCGGCAGCCAGCATAGCCGCGTGAAGAGCAGCTAAGCGTTCGGTGCGATAGCATTGGATGGTGTTGAAGACGATAACGTCTTCGCGATTGTAACGCTGCATGGCTTGATAAGCGAGGCGATCAATCGCCTCTTGAATCCAAGTTTCTTCTGCATCAATCATGACGGGCACTCCGACCGAATGGGCGTAGTGGCAAATGCGGTCTACACGGGCTTGGGTGCGTTCCCAAGCTATGGCTTCAGAGGAATTTAATTCAATGCCTTGGCTTACTTTTTCAAGCATGTCAGTATCCGCAATTCCTGTGACTTTGAAAACGCCCAAGGGCACACTGTCTTCTTTGGCGGCGAGCGCAAGCGTTTCCAGTGTCATTTCCACGCTGTGTTCATAGGCGGCTTGATCCGTCTGACCTTCTACGGAATAGTCCAAAATACTAGCCACCCCCAGCTTCCAATGGTGTTGGGCAACGGGTTTGCAATCTGCCACCGTCTCTCCGCCACAAAATTGTCGGAAAACCGTGGCGCGAATGAGGCCTTTGATAGGTAATTTCCACGCGAGTGCCCAAAGGGTGAGGAAGGTGCCTACTTTGACCAAGAAAGGAGAAGCTAAGGTCCTGAATAGCAAATAGCTGCGATTCAAAGAGGCATCTGAGTGGGATTGGAATGCGATAGCAGTATCGCGAAAATTCAAGGGCATCAGCAGGTGCATTAACGAAAGCCAAAGATAGTAGAGGAGCCGCTCGGCGATGTCATGCCAAGTAATTTTCCGACCTTTGAGATAATGCGCAATTGGGAGACGCCGTTTGGACCCGTTTATGTCGGTAAAAAGGCCTTTCAGGCTTTGGATGCCTGGTTATTAGAACATCGTGAAACCTACAGTCATGTTCTCATTCTCACGGATGAGCATGTGCATGAAGCCTGTATCCCCTTTATTTTGGGAAGTTTATCCAATCTGGGCGAAACCTCCATTCTAGAAATCGAAGCGGGCGAATCGAGCAAGTCCATGGACCTTTTGGGCCAACTCTACCTAGCGATGTTGGATCACCAGGCGGATCGTCAGAGCTTAGTCATTTCAATCGGAGGTGGTGTGGTCACCGATCTAGGGGGAATGCTCACCTCGACCTTTATGCGCGGCGTCGATCACGTGTTGATTCCCACCAGCCTGCTCGGGATGGTGGATGCCAGCATAGGAGGTAAGACAGGAGTGAATGTAGGTGGCTTCAAAAATTTGGCGGGGACTTTTGCCAGTTCACGCGGGGTCTTCGTGCAACCGGATCTCTTGAACAGCCTACCTGAGGCCCATTGGCGTGCAGGCTGGGCTGAGTGCATCAAACATGCCTATCTTTTGGGTTCCCCGGTATGGGGAGAAGCCAAAGCTTTAAGCGAACTCGATCGCCTTCGAACCTTGCTTCCCACATTAATGGAAGCAAAAATTCAACGCATCCAGGCAGACCCTTTCGAACAGGGAAACGAGCGAAAGGCCCTGAATCTAGGCCACTCCATGGCCCATGCAGCTGAAGCCCAGCTCGGACCATCGCTACTTCATGGCGACGCCGTCGCTGCCGGCCTATGGTTAGAATTTGATATCGCCGAATCTATCGGTCTATGCGATTACGCGGACGTGGCCGCCATGAAAAATATCATTGATCAGTGGTGGCCCGCGCGGCTCAAACTGAACGAAGAAATGCTGAATCGCCTTCGAGGTGATAAAAAAAATCACGCGGGCACAGTGAGAATGGCCTTGCCAGGGGCCCCTGGAGCTTCGGTCACGCTGACGGAAGTCTCGGAATCAAACATCAAAAAAGCCCTCGCATCGTATGCGTCTTATTGAATTACCCCCTTCCAAAAGCCTAGCAAATCGAACCTTAACCGCCTTGGCAGTTCATGGTAAACCGCTGCCTGAACCTGACCAAAGTTGGTCCGATGATATGCGGGCAATGCATCGGGTCCTCAATGGAGATGGCGACGCAGGGGCCGCGGGAACTGCATTTCGCTTTGGAATGGCATACTGGGCAGCTATGCAAGGGACGAGTACAGATCTTAAGGGGAGCGACCGCTTGTTGGAACGACCCATCGATGGCTTGGTTGAAGCTTTACGCAGTATGGGAGGAGATTTGAGTAAGCAGAACGATGGCTCCTGGAAAATACGGGGGAAAAAGCTCAGTGGAGGTGATGTGAGTATTGACGCTTCTGTGAGTTCTCAATTTATTTCCGCCTTGTACCTCATTGAACCCTTGATGGCCAAAAAGCTTAAGCTGAAACTACAAGGCAAAGTCGTAAGCGCTCCATATATCGCGATGACCCAACGGGTCATGCTTGAACGTGAATGGCCGGTGGAATCAGATTGGAGTGCCGGTATTGTATGGGCTTTGAGAGCCTCCTGTATGGTTGAATCCGTTTGCCTCCAAGGATTGGGCCGCCGCTCAATTCAAGGAGACTCGATTTGGTCGAACTGGGGTTTGGCCTTGGGGTTTAGTGCTTCCTATGAGGAGCAAGGCTTGGTAATAAGAGGATTGCCTAGCCGACCCAAAGAAGACATGCATTTGGATCTGAGGAATTGCCCGGATCTTGCTCAACCCATTGCCGCTGCGGCTGTGTTGATGCGCCGTAAAGTCAGTTTAACCGGACTCGAAACCTTAAACGGCAAAGAAATTCCGCGTTTGGATGCATTGAAGGCGGCCATGAAAATGTTGGGAATTACGGTAGAATCAAGCTCTTCGACCGATCTCATTTTTGACTCTTCGCAGTGGAAGCCAAAAGAAGAGCACCTCTCCGTGGATCCTGAAGACGACCACCGCATGGCGTTTTTTTGGGCATTAATTGGCTTGGAGCAAGCTACCGAATGGATGGGTGAAGCGACGGTATCCAAAAGTTACCCTCATTTTTGGTCTGATTGGAACGAATAGCGCAGGCGAACATGACACTGTTCAGGACGTAGTTGCACCCCGAGTTCCAGGCGCGGCTGGGACACTGCCACCATTGGATATCGCTTCCTTCCGAGGTTCACAGGTTCCCATGCCCAACGAGCATTCACGTATGGTCCCGCTTGACTCATTCTCATGGGTGAGGTTCCAAAGGCGAAAGGTTCTCCGAGGCCCATCCATCCAAAATGCAGGCGGCAGCTCGAGTCATTGAAGGTATTGGACCATTCCAGGGTAATTGCTTCTGGAACGCTAGGCTCGAGGGACGTATAGATCCGTAGCGTCAGCTTAGCGTATAGTTTAAAAGAGCCATCGATGCGCCAAAGTCCATTCCACTGCTCGAGCCCCCAGGCTGATAGCTGATCGGCGTAACGAAGCCACGCTCCCTGCTCCTTGTGAGCGATTTCTAGCCGGCCGCGTTTCCACGGAAGACTGAATAAGATTCCTGAAGCGCAGGGGTAAGGGAGCCAGAGTTGATTTAACTCAGGATGAGGATTTCTGGCACCAAGTTCCCAGCGCATTCCATTACCTAGCGTCCATTTTGCTTGGAAGGCATACGAATGCCGCCCAAAATACTGACCGCGTATATAGCCATGGACATTGGTCCACTGGCCGCCTAGCAGAGGAATATTGCGCACGACTCCGCCTCCAATCATGTAGCGTGAGCCCATACGATGGAGGAGGTAGCCCCCTTGCGCCGGCGACCAGGCCCAAATGCGTTGGGACTCTCTCGCACGCAACCAGGGTCCATTTGCCTGTTGACCATCCCAAACAAAATGAGCTAAACTGACTCGCGTCCATTGACTCCAGCGAATTCCATGGCCCATGATGTAAGGCTGCCAACCTTGATTGCTGTGTTGAAATCCCCAACGTTGCACTTGGTGCATGGCCTTGATTTTGGAAGGTGGAAAGCCTACAGAAAACATGGCTCGAAAGCAACGACGCTCCAGAGGATCAAGGGAGATGGCCTCCCATTCTCCGGGGTCAATTAAATAACCGAGTTCAGCGATGTAGCGACCTAGTTCAAAACTAGATTTGGGACTTAGAAAAGGGATGTCTTCCAGTCGATCTCGTGGCCATCTGTTAAAATAATAAGGCTCCGTTAACCACGTGGCCATGACGGCCAAAACTGAGTCGATTTGCTCGAGCGAAGCTCTTGGATGGAGGAATTGGTATCTCTCACTCGCCGCTTGAATTACATCGGAGGGCTGTGCCTGAGCAGACCCAAAAACACATAAGGATAGGGCCCCGACCCGAAGAATATGCGCCCAAATCGACTTTCCCAGTGTACCCGCCATTGGCCGTTGCTGCTGACATATATTCCTTTGAGATGGGGATGGGCGGCGGGTGAGGCGCCTAGAAAAAATGCTAGATTCTGAAGATTCCCCATCCGCGCTGAAAGCATGACGTCCCACCCCCATTCGGTTTTCTGCTTTACCCAGGCATGACTCTCCCAGTGCTGCCGACTGTTGAAATACATACGCCAGGCCGCCTCGCGAGACGAGGTCGACAGATGATGCACAGCGCCAACGATACAGGGTGCGCCTAAATCGAGTCCCCATCCGATGTGCGCCTTGGTATATTGGGATAAGGAAATGGGGGTGAGGACGATGAGACTTGGAGTGCTTTTTGGTCCCCAAATCCCATGGACACTGCCCTTGGGATGCATCCATTGGACTCCGATGGCCTGCCACCCCGGGGCGGCACCACTTTGTTCCATAAATACGCACAGACTTGGAGGGGATTCGTGCCACGAATACCAGGGGCTTAGTTGAAACTGCGCCAATAGTTGAAGTGGGAAACATAGGAATAGCCATCGCACAGGTCAAAGAGCGCAAATGCCCTCCCTCAAGTCGGGAAGAAACGACTCGAAGCGTTTCAGTAAAAGCCAAGCGATTGCATCCAAAAAAAGGCGGTATTTTCACCTGATGCTACGTAAAATTGGCCTTCTTCTCCTTTTAGCATTTTCAATGTCTGGGTATGCCCAGTCGCCGATGTATGCCGTGGTCACGGAATCAATGCTCTCTTCTTCGGATGGGTACCTCATTACGGACATGGCATTGGATACCAATGGCCTCCTCTGGGTTACGACAGAAAATGAGGGCATCCTTCGCTACGACGGAGAGCGCTTTGTCCGCATGGACGAGGCTCCAAGCAATCCAGACGATGAAATCTACTATACGGCCCTGTGTATGCTTCGGCCTAAATTTTGGCTGGCCGCTGGCGATGGCGTCTACCAATGGAAAGGGAAACAGTGGATGTCTACGAGCTATCCTGAAACCCACTGTGTAGATCTTCTAAACACCGGAATGGGTCGGATTTACGCACTTAGCCCGGAGCATCTTTATTACCGGGGATTAGCCGAGGATACTTGGACCAAAGAGTCCGTACCCGGTCTATTTGGGGCATACCAGTTGACTCAAAAGGAAGGCCTTCTTCTGATTGCATCGGAAAGTGGCATGTGGATGCGAAACCCGAGTGGCTTGTGGACTCAACTATTAGATGAACCCGTGGCATCCGCCATACCTCTCGGCGACCAATGGATGGCGGTCACCGAGGAGGGCCTAAAAATATTGGGAGACCAAGGATGGAAGACCATGGCTTCCCAAATCAAGGGATATCATAGCCATGTCAATACGGCTGACGGTCAAAATACCTGGCTCATTGGTGAATCTGGACTATGGTACGTCCGGCACGATGGACAAACTGCCCAGCTATACACCCACGGGGGCCTGGAGTTGCAAACCTTGCGCATGGGTATACCCTCGGATGCCGGAGGGCTTTTTGTAGCGACGGAGAAGGGCTTGCTTCGGATGGATAGTCCCGAACGTTGGTTTGATTTACGCACTTTGCCTTTCCGGATTGGACCTATTGATCACATCGCTCCATTTGGGAGTGATTCTTGCTGGTTGTCCAGCAGTTTAGGCATTTTTTCCATGGGTCCTCGAGGTATACGGAATCATGGCGAGCCGGGAATGGGTTTAGTTTCTGGAATCAGCCTTCAAAATGGCGCATGGTGTTTTGGAGAGTTTGGCTTGCGTCGCTTCCGTCAGGGCCAATGGCAAACTTTTGGCCCAAAACAATGGATATCCGAACTAAGGTGGAAAGGAGATAGCCTCTACATTCATCTAGCTGAGGGCTGGGAAAAAGCCTACTGGACGCTGAAGAAAAACTTGAGTTTCACCCCTTGTTCAAAGGCCCCGCGAGGTGCGCAATCGCTTCTCGATGAACAGTGGGTACAGGATATATATGGACTGGCGATTGAATCCAAGAATCGCTCTATCGGGCAAGGTATGCTACCCGCCCTCTTGATCCGTTCCATAGAGCGTCGAACGAAAAAAGAGAATGACCCCGTCATCATCAAAGTGGGATTCCGCGGTTTGCCCGGTGCAGGCGCGGGTGTCCCCCTCGAATACCAAATCGATGAAGGGGAGTGGCTGTCCATGGCATCGAGTAGACGCCTCGTCCTTGAGCGCCTTCGCGCAGGAAGCTATCGTCTGAGATTTCGTGCCGCTATCCCAGCCGGGGAGCGATTGGGCCTTCCTCAGGTGACCATTGAAGTGCTTCCCGCTGCATGGAAACGACCTGAATTCTGGATTCCTGCGCTCATTTTCCTACTCATTATTTTGGGAATAGCGGGTTTGATTACGTGGCGTCGTATCCGGGATCGAAGCGATTGGAATCGTGAAAAAGCGCAGTTGGAGCGCATGGCTTTGCGACTACAGATGAATCCACACTTTACATTCAATGCCTTGGAGTCCATTTCGGCGTACATTCTTGAAAAACAGCCGAAAGAAGCGGTGACCTACCTGCAAAAATTTTCCCGTTTAATGCGCTACACCCTGGAGAGCGCGGAGGATTCCGCCGTAACACTCGATCGGGAGAAACAAGCTTTGGAAAATTACATAGCCTTAGAGCAAATGCGCTTTGACAGAGGATTTCAGGTGGTTTTTCAAGTAGAAGAGGGCATGGAATGTGAAAGTTTGACCATTCCCCCGATGCTCATTCAGCCGTTGGTTGAGAATGCTATTCTCCACGGTTTGCGTCCGAAGATCAAAGCGGGCCAAATGGATGGTGTTTTGAAGATTTACTTTGGGCATGACCCAAGTTCAACAGCTCTGTTCATCCAGGTGGAGGATAATGGCATCGGGAGAGAGGCATCCAAGAAGCAAAAAAGTGGCGATGAAGGCGAAAAACGATCGGCAGCGACACGTATCTTGGAAAGTCGATTGGCAGCCCTCCAGTTAGAAACAGGAAAGCCATATTCCTTCATGGTGGAGGATTTGAATGAAGGAACGCGCGTGACGCTTGTGCTGCCGCTACACCAAGAATGGGCAGATAACGATTAACTTGGGAGTATGGCACTGACAGCACTCATATTGGATGACGAAGCCCAAAGCCGAAAGGCATTGCAAGGAAAGCTGGCTCTTTTTTGCCCGGAAGTTCAGCCCGTTTTAGAGGCATCTTCGGTGGATGAAGCTTGGGCTATGCTCCTGGGACATAAGCCGCAAATTCTCTTTCTAGATATACACCTGTCCGGTGAACTGGGTTTTGAATTGCTCGAGCGAATATCGCTGGACGAACCCGAGTGGAACGGTGCGGTGGTTTTTGTTACCGCCCACGATGCGTATGCCCTCCGGGCGATCAAGTTTTCTGCCTTGGATTACCTCCTTAAGCCGATTGACCCAGAGGAGCTCGTCAAGGCGGTGCGCAAAGTAGCTCAAAGCGGCTACCATGCCCCAAGTTTGGGCGTCTTGGTTGATCACTTAAAGGACCGGGACCGAAAGTTGGTGATTGCAACAAGTGAGGGCATGCATATTGTTCGTATTCAAGACATCATGCGCTGCGAGTCAACGAGTAATTATACCCAGTTTTTTCTGCGGGGAGGTAAAAAGCTTTTGGCGTCTCGCACACTCAAGGAATTCGAATTCTTGCTCACGCCGCACAATTTTGAACGTATCCACAAGTCCCATTTGGTCAATATGGATTGCGTAAAGCGCTATGTCACCGCAGAGGGCGGATATGTGATACTCGAAGACGATAGCCATGTACCCGTGGCCAATCGAAAGAAAGAGGTCTTAGTTGCGCGTTTGAAGGCGCTGTAGATAAAAAGCTACCTATTGGGTCTTAGCCCTCGCCTTCGACATTGCGTGCCATGTCTTCTACTTTGACTTTCATCTCGGCCTTAAAGGCTTCCAATTTGGCGTAGAGATTAGGATTTGAGCTACCAAGGATTTGAGCGGCTAGAATGCCTGCATTGGCTGCGCCATTGAGCGCCACCGTGGCCACGGGTACACCTTTGGGCATCTGCAAAATGCTAAGTATGGAGTCCCAGCCATCGATTGAATTGCTGCTTTTAACCGGTACGCCAATGACGGGCAGTGAAGTGGCCGCAGCCACCATACCCGGAAGATGGGCTGCACCTCCAGCGCCAGCAATGATTACTTTGAGTCCGCGACCAGCAGCTTGATGGGCGTAGTCCAACATTTTTTCCGGAGTGCGATGCGCGGAAACGACCGTCATCTCAAACGCTATCCCAAAGGATTTTAATTGATCTGCCGCAGCCTGCATGACGGGCAAATCGCTTTCGCTGCCCATGATAATTCCTACCATGCTTCAAAGGTACATTTTTCCCTGAAGTGATGAAGCGGAGTGCGAAGGATTGCGCTATGCCCGAACCTGTAAAGCATCTCTGGCTGCTGCGGCTCGAGCGCGAGCCTCGTCAACACTGCGGCCCACGGAGGTAAGGTGACCCATCTTTCGAAAGGGCCGTGTTTGAGCTTTACCATAAATGTGAAAGGCTGTGCCGGGAGTGCGCATCGCATCGCTTAATCCGTCATATCGAACAGGCCCACTAAAGCCTTCGGCCCCGACTATGTTGGCCATCACGGCTGGATGCAGCAATTTACTATCGCCCATGGGCAAGCCGCACATGCAACGAAGGAGTTGCTCAAACTGAGAAGTGGAGCATGCTTCGATGGTGAGGTGTCCCGAATTGTGTGGACGAGGAGCGACTTCATTGACAAGCCATTGACCGGATTTTGTGTAAAATAGCTCCACGGCCAAAAGACCAAAGGCATTAAATGCTTCGGAAACTCGGAGTGCTAGGGCTTCGGCTTCCGCAATCGCCTCGGGAGGCAATGCACTTGGGCAAACGACAAATTCTACTTGGTTGGCCGTGGGATGGAACTCCATTTCTACTGCGGGGAAGGACTGTGACTCGCCAATTTTATTCCGCGCGACCACTACCCCGATTTCACAACCAATATCCACGAGGGTTTCGGCAATGCACTCGCCTTCACTGAGCCCGGCAAGGTCGTCGGCAATCCGAATCACCGAGACGCCAAATCCATCATAGCCCCCTTGCCCTAATTTCCAAACAAAAGGAAAGGCGAGACGTCCGAGGTCGATGGCCTGTGTGAGTTCTTTGAGCGTCGAAAATCGCTGAAAGTCAGAAGTTGGCAGTCCGTGGTCAGCATAAAATTGCTTTTGAGCCACTTTATTCTGAATGATTCGCAAGACGTGACTCTGTGGGAAGCAAGGAACACCTTTTGCTTCCAAGGCTTCAAGGGCATCGGCATTCACACTTTCAATTTCAATAGCGACGGCCTGGGCTCCTTCGGCAAAGGCCATGACTGTGTCAAAGTCCATGAAAGAGCCTTGAACGAAGTGCTGAGCGCCCAGACGGCATGGCGCATCTGCTGAGGGGTCTAGCACGCGCACGGCAATATCCATTCGACGCGCTTCCGAAAGGATCATTTTACCCAATTGACCTCCGCCGAGGAGAGCTATTTGAAAATCGGGATTGGAAAAAATTGAGGCCATCAGCGTGGAGAAATAGATTCGTCAGTAAGTAGGTTCACCTCCATAAGAGGATGCACTGCAAAGGTACGGCCGGTTGAAATTTCTACACATTCTATGCGAGTACGGCGCTTGGATCCTTTGAGAAAAATGCGGCCATTTGCACTCTGGAATTGACTTCCAGGGGCCAAACTTTCAACGGTGGGGCTTTCATTTTCTTTGAGCCTATTCAAGGCCTTGAGCAGCTGAGGATCCGCCCCGCAGGACGCCTTGGGCTGACGCATACTCCGTTGCAAAGCCAGTCGAACCGGCTCCGAAAAGATAGCTGGATAGAGAAAGGGCTGCATGAGATCGCGGTAGCGACGTTGCCATTCGGGACCGTGGGGTAGGCGATAGCCGGGATCCCAGGCATGCACTTGGGCATGCGCTAGCTCGTGCAATAAGGTGATTAAAAAGGCCTCGGGGCTCAGGTCGCGGTTGACGGAAATCCGACTTAATTCTCCGGAACGCCATCGAAAATCGCCCCATTTGCTCTGGCGCTTCGGGGCTAATCGGATGCGTCCGCTGTAGGCGCCCACAATTTTTTCTAATTGGGGATGCGCCTCGATAGGCACCATGGGGGCAACGACAGCCCAGTTACTCATGCCATGGGTGTTGTCGCCGTTGGGCTTTGCCCCATACTAAACTGGGGGCAATTGCATTTCTCCCGAGTGCCACAAGAACATGCCGCGGCCAGGATGAAGATAAATAGGCCCAAACGTACCCAAGATATTTTTGTCCTCATATAGGCCCCGAATTTAGCGTATTTTTGGTGCATGATTTACCGCTTCATGGAGGGTCTCGGCCAATACTTCCTGTTTTTGGGCGAAGTGTTCCACAAACCGGAACATTGGAGAGAGTATAGTAAGTCCTTCTTTAGGGAAATTGAATTGCTAGGATTCTCAAGCATTGGTTTGGTAGCCTTTATTTCAGTCTTCATGGGGGCAGTACTTACGATCCAAACGGCGATCAATCTGGGCGACCCGTTTGTGCCCGATAGCTACATTGCCATTGCCGTTCGGGAAGGAATCATCTTGGAATTTGCCCCGACGATTGTGAGTCTCATTTTGGCGGGTAAGGTAGGGTCAAACATTGCATCGACATTAGGGACCATGCGAGTCACAGAGCAAATGGATGCCCTACGTGTGATGGGGATTAATCCTGCTTCTTATTTGGTCCTCCCCAAATTGTTTGCCTGCTTACTCTTCAATCCCATTTTAATTGTTTTTTCCATGGCCCTGGGCCTCATCGGTGGATATTACGCCGGGGATTTCCTCGGATTGGTAAATACCGAGATCTACATCATGGGGTATTTTGATGATTTTGACCCATTTTTTGTGGTCTATAGTCTGATCAAGACCTTCGTTTTTGCCTTTATTATCGGCACAGTCAGTAGCTTTTTTGGATATAACGTTGAAGGTGGTGCCGTGGAAGTCGGGAAAGCATCCACCAAATCCGTCGTAACGATGTCCTTCAGCATCATCTTGTTCAACTACATTTTGACCAACCTCTTACTCCAATGATTCGCATAGAAGGATTGCAAAAGTCGTTTGGCGAGCAGCATGTCCTGCGGGGGATTGATGTAGACTTTTATGAAGGCCAATGCAATTTAATTATTGGACTCAGTGGATCTGGTAAGACCGTATTTCTGAAGTCAATTTTGGGTCTTCACTCCGTCGATGGCGGAAGTATTTCATTTGATGGCCGAATTCTCGGTGAAATGAGCAAAAAAGAGGTAAAATCCTTGCGTCAAGAGATGGGCATGGTCTTCCAAGGTTCGGCCCTGTTCAATTCGTTGAGTATTGAAGAAAATGTGCGCTTGCCGCTGGACTTCTTCTCAAACATGACGCCTGAAGAAAAAGCAGAGCGCGTGCGCTTTTGCCTTCAGCGGGTGCGTATTGAAGAGGAGTCCTTTGGAAAAACCCCAGCGGAACTCTCAGGCGGAATGCAAAAACGGGTGGCGATTGCCCGGGCAATAGTACTTAACCCCAAGTATCTCTTTTGCGATGAACCAAACTCGGGACTTGATCCTGAAACCGCTATTGTCATTGATCAGCTCATTCATGAAATTACCCATGAGTTCGGCATGACTACCATCATCAACACCCACGATATGAACTCGGTCTTGGAAATTGGCGATCACGTCATTTTGATGGAGCAAGGCAAAAAAGCCTGGGAAGGCCGCATGGACGAAGTGCTTTCCTCGGATGATTCATCGGTGGTAGACTATGTTTTCCGGAGCAACTTGTTTAAGAAGCTTCGAACAGCTCTACACAAGAGCTAAAAGACCGATTTCAAGGCGTTTTAGTCCAGCAGTTCGAGCATCTGCTCCATGACGTCCTCCCCGTCCCAATTCACTTGAATATCCGGTCTAGCCATAATCTTGGACATGATTTTATCGTGGCGTATTCCGGCAGCTAAGGCATCGGCATAGGGGATGTGGGAGAAGGTAACCTGGGAGTAAAGTGGTATCCATTTTCCAGGATGTAAGGCGCTAAAACGAGCCTCAATCTTTTTCTGAAGAAGAAATTCTGGCTGAGCCGTGAGGTCGCGCATTTCTACAAAGTTGCGCATGGCAAGTTCCGCAATCGCATCGGCATGAGGCTTGCGCTTTTCGGCAAAGTGGGGCAAAGCTTGATCAAGATCATCCCCAAAAGCTTCCAGGGATTCATCCAGCCAGCGGCAATCTTCGAAGCCAGAATTCATGCCTTGACCGTAGAAAGGAACAATGGCGTGAGAGGCATCGCCGAATAGCAAGGTCTTTCCGCCTACATTCCATGGCGAACAGCGAATAATCACTAAGCTCGAAACAGGATTGCTCTCCCACTGCGCTTCAAAGTCGGGCATCCAGTCTATCGCATCGCGAAATTGGGCGAGGAAGAAGGCTCGAGCCTCAGAAACAGTGCGCAAAGAGGCAAAACTCTCCTCTCCTTCCATTGGAAAGAAGAGGGTGCAGGTAAAGCTTCCATCTGGATTGGGTAAGGCAATGAGCATATGCTGGCCTCGTGGCCAAATGTGTAGGGCTTCGCGCTCGATCTGATGGGTTCCATCCGCAGCGGGAGGAATATGCAATTCTTTGTAGCCGTGGTCAATATACTCTTGCTCATAATTGAAGCGATCGCGCCGCTGCATGAGCGACCGAACCTGGGAGAATGCCCCATCCGTGGCAAAAAGGGCTTCGCCGTCAGACTGTGAGGTACCCGTTTCAGATTCAAAGCTTGCTTGGCCCGTTTCGACGTCGGCCCCCACACATCGGTGCGCAAAGTGCACGCGAACTTCGGGTTGCTGCTCTGCGGCTTCGAGCAAAAGGCGATTCAATCCTCCCCGGGATACCGAATAGATGGCCTGGTTTTCCTTGCCATAGGGCTGAAAGCTGAGGCTGCCATCTACCGCGTGCATTACGCGTCGGTACATCGGAATGGCCGATTGTTTTACCTCCTCGGCGATGCCTACTTTTTCTAGGGCGGCCCATCCGCGGTTGCTCAAGGCTAGGTTGATCGATCGACCTTCTGCCCGGCCGGTTTTTCGCGGGTCAGGTCGGCGTTCATAGACATCGACAGAATACCCGCGCTTAGCGAGGTAGAGTGACCAAAGTGAACCAACTAATCCAGCGCCTACGACGGTAACTTTTTTCATGCAGTAAGTATTTCACGAAGGATCTGCTCCAGTCTGGCAAGATCTTCATAGCTTGAGTAAAGTGGAATGAAGGCCATCCGAATGGTCCCAGGCTCTCGCCAGTCTGCTAAAACACCACGTTTGACCAAGGAATCAAAAAAGCGTCGGTCGCGTTCCAAGAATTGAACGGAAACTTGGCATCCTCTAGAAGCATCCTCCCGGGGAGTGATCATGCGCATTGCTTCGCCCAGCTCGGTGGCCAAGGCATCGAGCATATTCATGCAGCGCATACTCAAATCAAGTCCCTTAGAGCGATGCGCCGAAAGGTCTACCTGGTCAAAAATATCCAATGAGGCGCGCTGTGCCGCCATACTTAGCACCGGGGCATTGCTAACTTGCCAGGCCTCTGCCGTGGGAATGGGATCGAAATGCGGCCCCATTTGAAAGCGGCTGGATTTGTTATGCCCCCACCATCCCGCTAGGCGAGGTAAAGCCTCTTGATGATGGCGCTCATGGACGAAAAGCCCAGCTGTTCCACCCGGACCCGCATTGAGGTATTTGTAAGAGCACCATGCCGCAAAGTCAACTCCCCAGTCATGAAGATGCAAAGGCACATTGCCCATGGCATGGGCCAAATCCCAGCCTACCGTGATGCCTTTTGATTGCGCCGCTCCGGTAATCCGTCCCATGTCGTAAAATCGACCGGTGAAATAATTGACCCCGCCAATAAGCAGGGTGGCGACGCGTGACCCATGGACTTCGATGGCTTGCAAGAGTTCCTCTTCCGTTGGGACGCCATCTTCCGACTGACCCTGAACTTCAATTAAATCGGCTTCACCGTATCCATGAAATTCAAGCTGGGATACCAAGGCATAGCGATCGCTCGGAAAGGCCTTGGCTTCGCATAAAATGGCAGGTCGTTCGGGACTGGGCCGATAAAAAGAGGCTAGCGCAAAGTGCAGGTTGGCGGTAAGGCTGCCCATGGCGACTACTTCAGTTTCTTTCGCTCCGGACAGTCGAGCCAAGGAGGCAGCCAAAAATTCGTGGTAAGGCATCCATGGAAGTTGGGCCTTAAAATGCCCTTCAACCCCTAGATTTTTCCAGTCGGATAACTCTTGTTGGATGGCGGCAGAAGTGGCTTTTGGCTGAAGTCCTAAAGAGTTGCCTGTCAGATATATAACCTCTTGTTTGTCCCAAACGGGCATGTGAAAGGCATGGCGGAATTCGGCCAGTGGATCCTGTCGGTCCAAGGCACGTGCTTGGTCAATATGGAAAAAGGCGTTCATAAACGAAAACTTCTTTGTGCAAGGTAGGTTATATGAGAAGTAATTTTGTCCTCTCAATCTAACTCTGCTCATGCAATGATGGAAGAATTTGCATCTCGCCATATCGGCCCCCAGTCTAGGGATTTATCCTATATGCTTCAAGCAATTGGGGTATCATCCGTGGACGAGCTCGTGCATCAAACCGTGCCTCGTGCGATCCGCAATGAGGAAGCCTTGGATGTCTCACCCGCTATGACAGAAAGCGACTATTTGCGTCATGTTCATGGTTTGAGCCAAAAGAATCATGTTTTCTCAACGTATATCGGTCAAGGCTATCACCCGGCGGCCACTCCAGCGGTCATCCAACGAAACATTCTGGAAAACCCAGGTTGGTATACGGCCTACACTCCATATCAGGCAGAGATTGCCCAAGGCCGATTAGAGGCCCTGGTCAATTACCAAACCATGGTGATAGACTTGACCGGCATGGAGATTGCCAACGCTTCCCTTTTGGACGAATCAACGGCAGCGGCAGAGGCCATGAGCCTTTTGATGGCAGCGCGCAGTCGCGATCAACAGAAGCGTCAAGCAAATAAGTTCTTCGTGGATCGGCAGGTGTTTGCCCAAACCTTGGCTTTGCTTGAAACGCGTGCCACCCCGATGGACATTGAATTGGTCTTAGGCGATCACGAATCATTCCAGCCCAGTCCGGAATTCTTCGGGGCCTTGTGCCAATATCCAAATGCCGTGGGACAAATTGAAAATATTGAAGGCTTCATAGCTAGCTGTCATTCGGCAGACATTCGCGTGGCGGTAGCCTCTGATTTACTTTCATTGACTCTTTTGAAGTCTCCAGGTGAAATGGGTGCTGACGTCGTCCTCGGCACAACGCAGCGCTTTGGAATTCCCATGGGCTTTGGTGGCCCTCACGCCGCCTTCTTTGCTTCTAAAGAAGAATTCAAGCGCTTCATGCCGGGCCGGATCATTGGTCGAACTATTGATGTTGATGGGGGTCCCGCCTTGCGCATGGCCCTTCAAACTAGAGAACAGCATATCAAACGCGATCGCGCCACATCAAATATTTGCACTTCGCAAGTACTCCTCGCCGTTATGGCAGGGATGTATGGCGTCTACCACGGACCCGAAGGTTTGAAACGGATAGCCACCAGCGTGCATCAAAAGGCCGTGGGACTCCAAACAGCCCTCAAGTCCTTAGGTTACCGTCCATTGAACAGCCATATGTTCGACACCTTGCATGTGGAAGCGGACGCATCACTTAAAGACGCGGTGCGCAACGCGACAGAGGCGGCAAAAATCAATGTAGGTTACTCGACGGAAGGCCTCTTGATTTCTACCCATGAAGTCATGAATAGCACGGATGCCCAAGCCTTGGTAGATGCCTTGGCCGCTGCCAAATCGGTTCCTACCGTTCCATTTGCTCTGGGCGAAGTATCCATTGCTTCGGAGCTCCAGCGCCAAAGTGATTACATGACACACCCCGTATTTTCGTCCTATCGTTCCGAAACGGAAATGATGCGCTACATCAAGAAGTTAGAGCGTCGAGATATTGCTTTGAACCATAGTATGATTCCTTTGGGCTCATGCACCATGAAGCTCAACGCAGCGGCAGAAATGCTTCCATTGAGTTGGCCTGCTTTTGGCCAAATTCACCCCTTTGCTCCGTTGGCTCAGGCCGCAGGCTTCCTAGAAGTGATCCAAAGTCTCGAGCGTGATTTAGCAGTGATTACAGGCTTTGATGCCACCACACTCCAGCCAAATTCTGGGGCGCAAGGGGAGTACAGCGGCTTGTTAGTCATCCGTGCGTATCACCATAGCCGAGGCGATTTCCATCGCAAAACAGCCTTGATTCCTTCCTCTGCTCATGGCACAAATCCTGCCTCCGCCGTAATGGCCGGAATGGATGTGGTCGTCGTGGCTTGTGATGAAAAGGGAAATATTGATCTGAATGACCTTCGCTCCAAGGCTGAGAAATACTCGGATACTCTGAGTTCGTTGATGATTACCTATCCTTCGACGCATGGCGTATTTGAGGCCGGCGTCAAAGAAGCTACGGCCATCATCCATGCCCATGGCGGCCAAGTTTACATGGATGGGGCCAACATGAATGCGCAAGTAGGTCTTACCTCTCCAGGGAATATCGGAGCGGATGTCTGCCATTTGAATCTACACAAAACCTTCGCTATCCCTCATGGGGGTGGTGGGCCTGGCGTAGGTCCGATTTGTGTGAAGGCTCATTTAGCCCCATTCTTGCCAAGTCATCCCATACACGCGACGAGTGGTGAACAAGGGATTGGCCCTGTTTCTGCTGCGCCTTATGGCTCTTCCTTAGTATTGCTCATAAGCTATGGCTACATCAAAATGCTTGGCGCCAAAGGCCTTATGGACAGCACTAAGTATGCCATTTTGAACGCAAATTATATCAAAAGCCGCCTAGAGAAAGACTTTCCAGTTCTTTACGCTGGGGAGAACGGTCGCTGCGCACATGAAATGATTTTGGATTGCCGGCCATTCAAACGCGATGCGGGGATTGAAGTGACGGATATCGCGAAGCGTTTAATGGATTTCGGTTATCATGCGCCTACAGTTTCCTTCCCGGTAGCTGGAACGGTCATGGTGGAGCCCACAGAGTCCGAGTCCTTGGCTGAATTGGACCGCTTCTGCGATGCCATGTTGGCGATTAAGTCAGAAATTGACCAGGTCATTTCTGGAGTTTTACCTCGCGAAAACAATCCTTTGAAGAATGCGCCACACACGTTGGCTTTAGTGGCTAATGACACGTGGGAGATGCCTTATTCACGCCAAATGGCGGCCTTTCCGCTGCCAGAGTTAATGGAAAACAAATTCTGGCCTGCGGTGCGACGCGTAGATGACGCTTATGGAGATAGAAACCTCGTTTGCACATGCGCTCCTATCGAAGCCTATTCGGAATAGGTTTTTTTGACATTTCTATCGTATTATTGACTCTTCACAACAACAATCCCTTTTAGTATGAAAAATCTTACGCTTTTCGCCGCATCGCTTGCCATTTCAGTGGCTGCCTTCGGTCAGAATGTAGAGCGTACGGCCCCTAACGTTCGCATGAACGAGGATGCGCCCGTGCGTCACCTAAACCCAGCCCAATTAGCCGCCTTTTATGGCGCTGAAACTCCGGTTTGGTCGCAGGACTTCGCCAATGGTATCCCTACCACCTGGTTGAACTCCGGACTGGCCAATGGCACATCCGACCCCGATGCGGTGTGGGAATATCGCGGAACGGCGACCACTCCGAGCAATACGGTTGGATCACGGGGCGCATACATGGCCGCTCAAACTCCGATCAACTCGGCTACAGCATCCAATGGTTTCGTCATTTTCGATTCTGACTTCTTGGATAACGCAGGTGTCGCTGGAAACTTTGGCAATGGCATTGCTTCAGCCCCTCACTTGGCTGAGCTGACTACTGAAATGATCGATTTATCTAGCTACGCTGTAGTGGATTTAATCTTTACTCAATATTACCGTCGTTTTGCAGGTCCAGGAGGTTCTCAGGCCGTACCTGCTACCTATGTGGATTTCTCTACGGACGGTGGAACAACTTTCCCTTATTCGGTGACATTGAATAGTACTGTAGCCGTGAATAGTTCTACTGCTGCGAATGATGTAGTCGTCGTGCAAGCGGGTAGCTATGTAGGCGGTCAGGATTCGGTCAAGGTTCGTTTCCGTTTTGATGGTGATTACTACTTCTGGATTATCGATGACCTTTCCATAGTAAATACCCCTCCTAACCGCATGGCCTTCACAGATTGGCAAGGAGCTCCTTCTCAGGACATCATTTTTGGTCCAGGTGCTTCAGGCTCGTCTAAAATGGGCATCCAAACATTAAAGCAAGCACGTGGTGTAACTTTCGATTGTAATGCGATTAACTCGGGTACGAACAGCCAAACAAACGTGAAGCTTCAAATGAAGATCTACGATGGCGCTACATTGGTTCAAACACTCAATTCAACTACAATCAGCACCTTAGCTGCAGGAGATACAGCTAACTACAACCAATTGAATACCTATTCAACAGCTTGGACACCTTCGGCAAACGGATCCTACAGTGTGGTTTATGGCTTGTTGTCTGACTCTGTCTCCGTGTACTCTGACACGACGTCCATGTTTGTAAACGACTCATTGATGTCTATGGACTTCAATAGCTGGGATAATAGCATCGGAGCTTCAACCAACACCACACAATGGGGTGATGGTGCACAGATGTGTAACCGCCATGATCTAGTAGACGACGAAATGTTGTTTGCAGCCAAGGTGTACTTGAGTTCTTTGACTCAGTCTGGTGCTATTCTTGAATTGTCTGTGTATGATTCTTCTGCCTTCTTAGGTAACAATGGCGGATGGGATGCCAACAAATTGGTAGCCTATGGTCAGAAAGTAATCAGCTCTTCGGATACTGCGCTTGGATTTGTGCGTTTTGACTTTACCGACCCAAGCACCGGCCGTGGCGTGGATTTGGAGCAGTCTAAGGGTGCGTACTTCTACAATTTGACGATGTATGATAACCAAGGAGCGAATTATTTGGCTATCCGAAATGACCAAACTTGGGCTAAATCCGCCGGCTCTGGCTATATGTACTTGGCTGCCTTAGGTAGCTGGTACTCTGGTTACTCTGGTTCTTTGAGCTACAACAATCTTTGGATTCGTGGTATTCACTGCCCTGCATCGTCTGCTGCTGCGTGTATGGGCATCGGTGTGGATGAACAAGCCATCGACCAAATCGCTATGTCTCCAAACCCAGCCTCCGAGTTCATCAATTTGGACTTCGGTTTGGCGGTAGGTGACTACAACGTTTCAGTAGTTGACTTGACTGGAAAAGTAATGAAGTCTGAGCTGGTTCGTGCAGATGCGAACGTATCTATCTTCATTGGTGACCTTAACGCGGGCATGTATATGGTGCGCGTTCAGAAAGGTGACGATGTCAAGACGATGAAGTTGTCTGTTCTTTAAACGACAGATAGCCTAAACGCGAAAGCGGCCCGGAAACGGGCCGCTTTTTTTATTTCAAATTTTTAAGCAATGCTGCACGACCAATTCGTGCGGAGATGAAATCCTTCTCCACGGTCCAACCACGGGCTGGACTGTATTCTCGCCCGTAAAAAATAATCTGAAGATGCAGTTTGTTCCATTTGTCTTTTGGAAAAAGTGCCTTGGCATCCTTTTCCGTTTGCTCAACAGATTTCCCATTGCTTAGGCCCCAGCGGTACATAAGGCGATGGATATGCGTGTCCACCGGGAAGGCGGGCACGCCGAACGCTTGACTCATGACTACGGAAGCGGTTTTGTGCCCTACGGAGGGCATAGCCTCCAAGGCCTCAAAGCTAGGGGGGACTTCGCCGCCGTGAAGATCAACGATCATCTGAGAAAAACGATGAATACCATTGGACTTCATGGGGCTTAAGCCGCAGGGACGAATAATGTTTGCAATCTCTTCGACTGTCAAGGCAGCCATCGCAGCGGGTGAAGAAGCTTTGGCAAAGAGGAATGGAGTAACGGTATTGACCCGGGCATCCGTGCATTGAGCGGAAAGAACTACCGCCACTAGCAGCGTATAGGGATCCCAGTGATCCAGCGGAATAGGGGTTTCTGGATACAATCGCTCCAACTCTTCAATGAGATAGGCAGCTTTTTCTTTTTTCGTCATGGGAACAAAGGAAACGGCTATGTCGTTTAGATTGCAAAGAATTTAAACAACTTACTTAATTTCATACGATGACACATTTACAGGTGGGGGATCAAGCCCCTGATTTTTCAGGACTAGACCAGCATGGCATTGACATTTCCATGGATGATTTTGTGGGCAAGCGCATTGTTCTCTATTTCTACCCAAAAGATGATACGCCAGGCTGTACGGCGGAGGCATGTTCTTTCCGCGATGGCTATCAGGGTTTAATTGATGCGGGCTATGCCGTAGTAGGTGTATCTCCAGACCCCGTAAAAAAGCACGCTAAGTTTGTCGAAAAATATGAGCTGCCATTTTCCTTAATTGCCGATGAAAATCGTTCAGTCATTGATGCCTATGGGGTGTGGGGTCGCAAGAAATTTATGGGCCGTGAGTATGATGGCGTCTACCGAGAGACTTTTGTGATTGGTATCGATGGCCGAATTGAACGCATTTTAGATAAGGTGGACACAAAGGATAGTGCAGGCCAAATTTTGAACGGATAAACTTTTCAACAGCCTGCCTTTGCAAGCTGTTTTTTACCCGTTTAGAGTCGTTTTTGGTCGGGTAGGCTGCGCGCTGTTCTGTACATTTGAAGTCATGGCACTTGCCATCGTCGCCCCAATGTTAAAGTCTTAAAATTGATCACCATGAGCTCGGATAAAGAAGCCAAATTGAAAGCCCTCAAACTCACCATGGATAAATTGGACAAAACCTATGGAAAAGGGGCGGTCATGCTCATGGGAGATAATGCAGTAGTTGAGGTAGAGGTAATTCCTTCAGGCTCATTGAGTCTGGATGTCGCTTTAGGCATTGGAGGATTTCCGCGTGGTCGAGTTGTTGAGATTTATGGACCTGAATCTTCAGGCAAAACCACATTGACCTTACATGCCATTGCAGAAGCTCAGAAAGCGGGAGGCATCGCAGCCTTTATTGATGCGGAACACGCCTTTGATCGTTATTATGCCGAAAAACTTGGAGTTCAAACGGAAGACCTCATTATCAGCCAGCCAGACAACGGGGAGCAAGCCTTAGAAATTGCAGACAACCTGATTCGCTCTGGAGCGATAGATCTGATTGTGATTGACTCTGTCGCAGCATTAACGCCCAAAGCAGAGATCGAAGGGGATATGGGGGACAGCAAAGTTGGCCTTCATGCCCGATTGATGTCGCAAGCATTGCGCAAATTGACCGGAACAATCTCCAAAACGAATTGCACGGTGATATTCATCAACCAATTACGTGAGAAGATTGGGGTAATGTTTGGAAATCCTGAAACGACAACCGGAGGAAATGCCCTGAAGTTTTACGCGTCCATACGCCTAGATATTCGCCGCTCGACGCAAATCAAAGATGGCGAGCATGTCATCGGAAATCGGACCAAAGTCAAAGTAGTGAAGAATAA
>JAQWXR010000017.1 GCA_029254375.1 Schleiferiaceae bacterium
CGTTTGTAAGACTTCATGTAGGACAAAAGTACAAAGGGCAGTACCTTGGTTTGGAACTATGATACAATCCGTTTCTCCACCCTTTTTAAAGCCCGGCGACGCAGTGGCGATAGTCTCTGTTTCACGATTTGCGGAGGACGGGGTTATTGAACTCGCGGAGACCTGGATTCGGGAGCAGGGTTGGCGGCCACTGTGCGCCCCGCACTTAGGGGCAAAACAAGAACAATTCGGGGGCAGTGATGAGCAGCGAGCCGGAGATGTGAATTGGGCTATCGCGCAAGACGAAGTCAAGGCTATCTGGAGCATTCGTGGGGGCTATGGCGCCGTTCGCATGGTGGATGGGGTGAATTGGGACGGTTTGAAAGCTCAACCTAAATGGCTCATCGGATTTAGTGATTTTACCATGATTTTGGGTGAAGCTTTTCAGCATCAACTCTGCGCCATCCATAGCTGGATGCCCATTCAACGGCCCTTGGTTACAGAGGTATCCTCTGTACATCTGGCCAAACTTTTAGGCGGTCAGCCACAAGCATTACACTCCAAGAATCACCCACTCAATCGCCATGGCAGGATTCAAGGGCAGTTAATCGGCGGAAATTTGTCCGTCTTGTACAGTATGCTTGGCTCATCGAGTTTTCCAAACTTAGAAGGCTGCATTCTCGCCCTTGAGGATCTAGACGAATATCGATACCATCTGGACCGAATGATGTGGGGCTTGCGCCGTGCCGGCGTTCTCCATGGAGTGCTAGGGCTCGCTATTGGAGCATTTTCGGACATGAAAGACAACGCTATTCCTTTTGGTCGAGAACCGATAGAAATTATTCGCGACGCCTTCCCTGAGGGCCTCCCAATGGCTTTTGGACTGCCCTTTGGACATCTCGAAGACAACGAACCGTTTATTACCGGATATGCCTACCAGCTCGAAGTAGATTTGAGCGGTGGACATCTTTCTCCCCTCTAAACGCCGTTGGGCAGGTTTTCGCGCAGAAGCCCAAGTGCTCCTTCATTTTGAAAAGCAAGGCTATCATGTCGTAGTTCAAAATGGACGGGTGGGTCGTGCCGAAGTAGATTTACTCTTATGGAATCCGAATATCCGGAGATTGCTCGCTATTGAAGTAAAATATCGGTCCAAAGGCTGGAGTCAACTGCCGCTAAGCCCAAGGCAAGCCCGACGAATATTTCGAGCTGCCCGGAAGCTTCGACCCATCCCATTGCTCGCTTTTGAACCCGAGTTTGTCCTTTGTGTCCTCAGTGGAAAGTTGGAATCGCCACAAATTCAAGTATTTGAGAACTTATGGGAGTCTTGGGACTGAATCAGTTCGGCACGGGAATTGCCTACCTTTGCAGAAATATTTGAACCTGTGAAAGAACAGCGCCCATCGCGCGGAGGAAAACCTTCGCGCCCGACCCACAAACCGTCTCGCCGTGAGGGCGACGCCGGTCGCCCTTCCAGAGCTTCCTTCAGTGAGGAGCGTGGCCCCGGAGGCCAACGGAAATTTTCATTGCCTCAAAGTCCGGGCTCACGTGACGAACGACCACGTTCCGACCGTCCCTACGGCGACCGTCCTTCCGGCGACCGTCCGCAACGAAACTTTGGCGATAAGCCCGCATGGGGAGACCGCCCACAGAAGTCTTTTGGCTCACGTGACGAGCGTCCACGTTCCGACCGGCCCTATGGCGATCGTCCTTCCGGCGACCGTCCTTCCGGCGATCGTCCGCAACGAAACTTTGGCGATAAGCCCGCATGGGGCAACCGCCCTTCCGGCGACCGTCCGCAACGAAACTTTGGCTCTAGCCCCCAGCGCGGTGAACGCGGTGATCGAGATTACTGGGAAAAGAAGCAAGCTCAACGGGGTAAGCCACGCTATAAAACGGCCGAGGACTTTGCTCCTTCCACCGATGAAATGCGACTTAATCGCTTCCTTGCGCATGCGGGAATTTGCTCACGTCGAGACGCAGATAACCTAATTGCCGATGGCATGGTCACAGTCAATGGCAAAGTGATCACTGAAATGGGCTTCAAAGTTGGCCCCGGTGATGATGTCCGATATGCTGGAGAGCGCCTCAAGTCTGAGCGTAAAGTTTACCTTCTTCTTAATAAACCTAAAGGTTTTATCACCACAGTAGATGATGAAAAGGCGCGCAAAACCGTAATGGATTTGGTAGCTAAAGCATGTAAGGAGCGAATCTATCCCGTTGGTCGATTGGATCGCGGAACTACAGGCGTTTTATTCATGACCAACGACGGGGCTATGGCCAAAAAATTGACCCACCCGAGCCACGGCGCTAAGAAAATTTATCAAGTCACCTTGGACAAGCCCCTGACTCCGGCCGATATGATTGCCCTAAAAGAAGGCCTAGTCCTAGATGATGGCCCGGTAATGGTTGACAAGGCGGAATTTATAAATGCAGACGATTTCTTCACATTAGGCGTTGAGCTACATGTGGGAAGGAATCGAATTGTGCGAAGAATTTTTGAGCATCTCGGCTATGAGGTGATGAAATTGGATCGCACCTCTTTCGGGGGGCTTACGAAAAAAGGCTTGGAACGCGGTGATTACCGCCTATTAAATTCCAAAGAAATTTCATTCTTGCAAATGCTGTGATTCGCAAAATCCTCCTTGCCCTCGCCATTGTTCTCGGCCTGGTGACCCTTGGGCTAGGAGGACTCATTGCCTATCTACAGTCGGATTCAGAATCGCTTCGGACTCGCCTTCTATCGGTGGTAAACGAGCAACTATCGGTCCCTGTCCATGCTTCGGGCTTGGACTTGGATATTCTTGGGCAGTTTCCGGATATTTCACTTCGACTTGATGCCGTATTCATAGAGGATCCACTGCGCCCGGGCAGCGGGGATACCCTCCTCTACTTTAATGAGGTATATGCGCAATTTGGCCTGTTCAGTGTGCTTCGGGGTGAGACGGTACTCCGACGGGTTACCACCCAAAATGGCCTGGTCAATCTTCGATGGGAAGAGGAACAGAATAATTTTAGCATCCTGAAGGAGGATAGTGCGCAGACAGAATCCTATGTAGAACTCCAAGGCTTGACCATGCTCAATGCCAAATTTCATCTCGAAGGCTTTGGCGAAAGCCCTTGGCGGATGGCCTTTATCGCAGAGCGTATCAAAATGGCTGGGCTCCTCGATGCTGCCCAAATGGACGCCTCCATTCAATGGGAATTGCTCTTCCCCGATTGGAACGAGCAAGCGATTAGGGTACAGGGAGCCATGGACTTATACAATAACTCTGATGTCGATCAGCTCCTGGTGGATCGCGGAGAACTCAGGATTAATGAATGGCCGCTGAGCCTATCAGGAAGTATTCAACAAGGCCAAGGACAGTGGAAGGCCAATGCACAAGGCTTGGACATGTCAGAGGTAATTAGCCTGCTTCCCAAGGCCCTGATTCCTGATCCCAGTACCATACAAGCCGATGGCAAAATGGATCTGCAAATTTCTGCAAGCACAACACCCGCCGGCTCTCGAATTCATGCCGAAGGCTATTGGGAGGCCGGCTCGCTCAATGTTCAAAATTCGCGGTTCCAAGGGGAGGACGTCAAGGCACATATCATCTTTGACAACGGCCCTCAAGCTCGATTAGAAACAGCCATCCTGAATGTTGAATCCTTTTCTTGCCGCGCAAAATCATCCAATCTTCAAGGCGGTTTCGCACTCTTTAACCTAAATCAGCCGAAGGCTCAAGCGAGCTTGCGCTTTGATGGACCATGGATGGACTACATGGACTGGCTTGAATGGAACACCTGGTCAGGAAGTCAAGGAAAAGTGCAAGGGGACATCGGCTGGAAGCATTCGTTCGAAAGTCTTGATGCCCTAGCGGAACAGGGCGTTTGGGGCGGACTATGGTCCGGCAATATCATAATTAGCCAAGCAAAGCTTCAAGTAGAAGGGGCCAAGCAAAGCACCCAAATTCCCCTGGCCAAGCTGACTCTTTTAGGACAGGATATCCGTATTGATGAGGCGCAAATCCAAACCGGCAAGACGGCTGCGCGGATTTCGGGGACGGTCGCCCATGCGTTGTCCGATGATGCCTACCTATATGACCTGCGGATTACCGGACGGGAGTGGTTTATGGAAGATATTACTGGCTGGGAAATATGGAACGCGGATTTCACGGGCACATCAGACGGTGGGGAAGACTTTGCGGATAGTTTTGACCTCAGCATTGCTGTAGATCGATTGCGCTTTGGACAATTTACTGCGACAGATGCTTCGGGACGCTTTTCGGGCACAGGGCTTCATGTCGAATCCGACAATGTCTTCTTGCGTCATTCCGGCGGAAGTCTCGCTGGGCGCGTAGAATGGGTTCCATTGCCAGAAGATCGTGGGCAACTCTTGTTGGATGGGCGTATTTCGCAGGTCGATCTCAAATCGCTCATGCAATCCATGGACAATTTTGGCCAAACTCAACTTACAGATAAAAACCTCAGTGGGGTTTTAGATGCCCAAATCCGTATTTCCGCGCCTTTTGATGCTGCAATGAATCTTCAAAGCGCCTCACTCCTTTCCACGGTTGATTTTCAAGTGTCCAAAGGCCGAATTAGCCAGTTCGATCCATTGTTGGAGCTCTCCAGATTTGCGGAAGTAGAAGACCTCAAAGATGTGCGCTTTGGCACAGTCCAAAATCAGCTGCGCATCGCCAATGAAGTTGTCTACATTCCTGAAATGACTCTGGAAAACAATGCTTTAGTTCTAAAAGTAGCGGGTCAGCATCGTTTTGATAACGTCATGGACTTCACGCTACAAATGGAATTACGTGACCTCGTAGGCGGCAAAAAATCTCCCCGATCCAAGGTCTTGGATGCCTTCATCGCCGAGGAATCAACACGCGGACCAGTTTGGATCCCTATTCACGTCTTTGGACCCGCGGATCAACTGAAATTCAGCTTAGATCGAAAAGCCTTGAGTCAAGACATCAAATCCTCTGTTCAAGACGATTGGAAAAGGCAAGGTGAAGACCTTCGTACTATCTTTCAAAAACCCGTTGAACGGCCAGTCGTTCCCGAGAAGAAATACCAATTTGAATGGGAAGAAGAACCCGATACCAATCGTTCGTTCAACGAAGTGGTTCGTTCGTTCAGCCGACCTTGAGCCTTCCATCAAAGGCTTGTCTTACCATCTTTTTTCTTCTACATTTGAATCATGCGACGTTTACTATTGGTATTGGCATTTTTAACTTTGAGCTTTGCCGGACAGGCACAGACCAATCCAAATCCCAACAACGAGTGTGGTGTTTTTGCACCAAATGCTTTTACCCCGAACCGTGATAACACGAATGACGAGTTCCGTGTCCTAGTTTCAGAGGCTTGCGAGCCTTTGGAGTACCGTTTGCGCGTATTCGATCGCTATGGTCGTCTAGTTTTTGAGAGCATTAACCCAAATGAATCTTGGGATGGCTCCTACAATGGTCGTCAATTAAAAGAGGGAGTATATCTCTGGCATTTACTTGCGCTTTACACTGTTCCTAGCGGCGCAGAAACCACTCGCCTAGAAGAAAAAGGCTCAGTGATTATCATGCGCTAAATGATATCTCATTTCAAATAAACCGGAGCGCTGTCTCCGGTTTTTTTATACCAAGGCCACTACGGACAGAAACTATTTGAGTGCCTCACGCGTTCTTTGAGCATGCGATATCTTCTCTTTGGCCTGTTCCTTCTATTTGCTTCCATCCTACGTGGACAATCAACACCCATGGTCTTCCGCGTATCAGCTCCTGAAGTACGTCAACTACCCTCCGGTGCTCAGTGGATGGTTTCACTTCATGATGCCGCAGGGAATCTCATCAAGCAGTTTCCCTTTAGCGCCAAATCATTGAATCAAGATCTTGCCATTCCAGCGCAAAAGTTTGGAAGTTACACGGCCTCCTTTTATTTGGACCTCAACGCCAATAATTCCTTGGACAAAGGACTTTTTGGGCAGCCCTTGGAGCCGTATGCATTTTCAAATCAAGCCCGAAATATGTTTTCTCGACCGAGTCTAGAAAGTCAACGATTCGAATTCAATGGGCAGCCCATCACGGTGAAGCTCGAATACCATTTTGGCGGGGAGTAATGAAAGGCTAAAGCCATGTTTAAATGCTTACGCCATCCTTCATTCTTTTCACCCCTTTTCCAGTCTAGCCCTCAAGCAAAAAGGGTAGAACTGCCGACTGGAAAGCATCTGGTTTTTCTGCATGGACCCAGTGTCCTGCCTCGGGGACAGACTCCAAGCGAGCTAATGGAAAGTGATCCATAATCCCTGACAAATCATCGTCTTGGATGTAGCCGCTTTTCTCGCCACGAACGAACAAAGTAGAACCAATAAAGCGGTCCTCGGGTTGTAAAGCTTGACCAATTCGGCCCATTTGGCCTTCGAGCACTGGCAGATTGAACTTCCACCCGAGTTGACCATCCTCTTTCCATTCGAGGTTTTTGAGCAAAAATTGGCGCATTCCCCAATCAGGCATCCAAGGTTCCAAAGCTCGATCAGCTTCAGTACGACTCTTTAACCGGCTAAAGTCCAATTGATGCATTGCATCCACGACCGATTGATGATGTGGCGGGTAGGCTTTTGGGCCGATATCAATCACAGCCATGCGCTCCACAAGTTCAGGATAACGCACAGCCAAGGCCATCACCGTCTTTCCGCCCATACTGTGCCCAAGCCAGCGAAGCGGGCGTATTCCAAAATGTTCCAAGGCATAGGCCCTAACATCTTCGACCATGTCCGCATACGTATGAGAGGCTGCATGGGGCGAGCGTCCGTGATTGCGCAAATCGATGAGATGCACATCCATCCCCTGTTCTCCCCAGATACGCGCATGGGAGGCCCAGTTATCCCCCATGCCAAAGAGACCGTGCAAGACAAGCAAAGGCTCGCCTCCATTACCCATGATTTTGCTTGCAAGAGGTATAACAGGCATTAGCGTTGCAACAGATGGCGGTAACGTTGCACCGTATTTTCCAATCCTAGATACAAAGCCTCTGAGATTAAGGCATGACCAATACTCACTTCGTCCAAATCTGGCATGTTTTGCGCGAAGTACGCCAGGTTTTCCGCATTCAAATCATGGCCCGCGTTGACCCCAAGGCCTATCGATTTTGCTAGGCGCGCCGCTTCGACATAAGGAGCGACGGCAGAAGCGCGGGAAGACGCGTAGCCCTGAGCATAGTCTTCGGTGTATAATTCTATCCGATCCGCGCCAAGTTTTGCGGCGGCATCAATTCGTTTCGCATCGCATTCCATGAACAATGAGCTCCGGATACCTGCGCGTTTGAATTCCGCTAGCGCTTCTGCTAGCAATGAGCCATGTTCCAGGGTATCCCAGCCCGCATTACTTGTCAGCACGTTCGGGCCATCGGGCACCAGGGTAACTTGCTCAGGATTGCATTCCAGCACGAGATCAATAAATCGACGATCAGGATAGCCTTCTATGTTAAATTCTGTATGAACCACAGCACGAAGGGCACGCGCATCGGCATAACGAATGTGACGCTCATCTGGGCGAGGATGAATCGTAATGCCTTGGGCGCCAAAGTCCTGAATTCGGATAGCGGCTTCCAACACATTAGGAACTTCTCCCCCGCGAGCATTGCGAAGGGTGGCAATCTTGTTGATATTGACACTTAAACGGGCGGATTCTGGAGTCATAAATCAGAATTTGGCACAAAGTTCGGGCATCCGGGCTAACTTCGTCCTATGTTGGATTGGAATGACTTGCTTTTGACCCATCCTAGCCCACTTTCGGAAAACTGTTCTGAAATGGACTATGAAATTCGCACACAAGAAAGCCGCACGCGCTTTTGGCCCGTGGTGGAAGAAGGCCTGTATACCGGACTCATGGGACCAGACGGGCATATTCTTTCCGTACCCTCCATCCAGCTGGCCCAACATCCCATAGATGCCCTGGCTATTGCGAGTGCATGGGACGTGGATTGCGTCGCGGTGTGCGAAAAAGAATCCTTCCAGGGCTGTTACAAAAGCGAGGATATCGGGCAGCGTATCGGGAGCCAATGGGCTTTTCAACTCCCCGGTTCTACGATCTGGTTTGAGCATCCCCTTTCACATCACTTCGGTGGCGAATGGATTCGGGGAATTGAAGCTGAAGGCGTTCGGGTAGTCGCTTTTTCAACAGATTTGCTCCCTGAAAAAAATATTTTTCGCTCATTTGCGCGCCTAGACCACGTAGATCCTACTGCAGCTTTGGCCACCTTGGAGCGCTATGGATGCACCATTTTGGGCTACTACCCGAAAGGTTTCCGCGCAGAAGAAGTTGCAGACAATCTAGATCACTTACTCCATTATTTGGACCTTTGAGTATGGCACGAATGGCTATTTTCGGCAAACGTATCCCCGATGAGGTCCAAACTTTTGTCGAGCGCACAATTGATTCCTTGATTCAAGAAGGTTGCGAATTGATCATGTACCGAGGATTTCAACACCGGATCAACGAACAGTGGTCGGTTGGCTGGGAATTTCCCGAGTTTAAAAATGCCGCTGAGTTACACGCCTCTAAGCCAGATTTCCTATTGGTCATTGGGGGAGATGGGACCATATTGGATGCTAGTACTTTGGTAGAGCGCTCAGGCATTCCGATCATCGGCCTCAATACGGGTCGCCTTGGATTTTTGGCCAATATTACACGGGATGAGGCTCCCATGGCTCTCAAGGCCATTTTGGCCGGTGACTACAGCCTGGATGAGCGTAATTCCCTTGAAGTTCACACCGCTTCAGGCGACATTATTCAACCCAATTTCGCCCTGAACGAAATTGCCGTTAGCCGCAAAGGCACTACGAGCATGATTTCCATTCATGTTTCCCTGAATGGGAAATTCTTGAATACCTATTGGGCGGATGGGCTCTTGATCTCCACTCCGACGGGATCCACCGGCTACAATTTGAGCTGTGGAGGACCTATTCTACTGCCTGGATCGAATAATTTTATCCTTACCCCAATTGCACCACACAATTTGACGGTACGTCCGCTCGTTATACCTAATGCCGACACCATTAGCATCAAGGTGGAGGCACGGGAGGGCAATTTCCTGGCGTCATTGGACTCGCGGGTGTTCACTTTGGATTGCGAAACGGAGCTCACCATACGGCGGGCCGATTTTCGATTCAAACTCGTTCGAACTGCGTATACCGATTTTGCTTCCACCTTGCGCAATAAACTGCTCTGGGGACTGGATCGCAGGAACTAAGCTCTCTCGGCAAATCGTATCTTTGCGGGCTAATTATGGGCATATTGCGTCTTCTTCTTTTCATCTTCTTTGTCAGCCTATGTTCGGAGGCCTGGGCGCAGCGTTCTCAAGAGCTAACATTGAGCTTGGGTGCTACGCACATGATGGCGGATGTGGGGCCGGCCGGAATAAACATGCCTCAGAGCGGTTCATGGGATCTAGACTATCGCATCCAAGCGCATCCGCATTACGCATTTCATCTTGGTTACAGCGAAGGCAGTCTAGAAGCTAATGATGCCCAAAGCACCTGGATTGAGCGTCAGCAGAGAAATTTTCACGTTCAAACCCCTTTTCGATCGCTGCAGGCTCGAATGGAAGTCGACTTCTTCCCGCAGCGAATCCCTTCCTTTAGCTTTCAGCATAGCCCCTATCTCTTTGCGGGCATGGGGCTAATGACCTTTGAGCCACGCGGCTACTACCAAGGTGAATGGATTGCTTTGCAGCCATTAGGCACCGAGGGACAGGGCACTTCCGTAAACCCAGAGGCTCGTTATGCTACGCGCGCTCGAACCCTGCCTTTTGGCCTAGGGTGGCGTGCCCAAGTCAATGCTATGTGGGTCGTCACTATGGAAGCTACGTGGACTCAAACCACGAGCGATTACCTCGATGATGTCCACGGCCGCTATGCCGATGTCTCCGTCATTCAAGAAAATTACGGCGACGCCGCAGCCTACTTTGCAGATCCCTCAGGGCTCAATCTTCCGGCCGGTATGGCGCGCGGAGATGCGCAAACACGCGATGCTTATTTTATCTTGCGAGTAGGCATGGGCTTACACTTAGAAGCCTTTATGGAAAAATGTTCAAGCTTTCTACACCGATGAGTCTACCCACCCATATCGCCATTATTATGGACGGCAATGGCCGTTGGGCAAAGACTCAAGGCTTTCGCACTCGCGTGCGTGGGCACGAAGTAGGGGTCGAAGCGCTGCGCCGCACTGCTCAGTCATGCGCAGAATTAGGCATCCGCTATCTCACCGTGTATGCCTTCTCAGAAGAGAATTGGTCCCGCCCAAAAACCGAGGTAAATGCCCTTATGCGAATCCTTGTGAGCAGCTTAAGCAAAGAGTTGCCCACCTTGATGAAGAATGGCATTCAATTGCAAGCCATCGGCAAATTGGACCAGCTTCCTAAGACTGCCCAGAAGGAGCTCAACGAAGTAAAGTCGGCCACCGCCGGCAATTCTGACCTGGTGCTCACCCTGGCATTGAGCTATGGTAGCCGACAAGAAATGCTCAGCGCCACCCAAACGTTGGCACGGGAAGTCGCTGAAGGAACGCGCAGCATTGAGAGCATCGACGAGGCTTCTTTTTCGAACGCCCTTTATACCAAGGGCATGCCCGATCCCGACCTCGTCATCCGCACAAGTGGGGAACATCGCATCTCAAATTACCTCCTTTGGCAAATTAGTTATGCCGAATTGATCTTCATGCCCGTACTTTGGCCTGATTTTTCCAGAGAACACCTAGAAATAGCCCTCGCCCAATATGCCTCTCGCGAGCGGCGTATGGGCAAAACTAGTGAGCAACTTAACGAGCCAAGCACCTGATGAAACGACGATTACAGCGCCTGAGCACGGTTATTTTACTGGTACTAGCCTCTTTAACGACCTACGCCCAAATTCAACTGGGGCAAGCCATCGACATTAGCCCTGAAGTTGATTATGAAATTGGTGGAATCACCGTTTCAGGCGCCGACCAACTTGACCCGACCATGGTGGGCCTACTTTCGGGCCTCAATGTGGGCGACAAGGTGCAATTTCCTTCCGAGCGCGTTGGCCAAGCGATTCGCAACCTATGGAATCAAGAGCTTTTTTCTGATGTTCAACTTTTTGTGGTTCAAAAGGTGAACCGCACGATCTATTTGGAGTTTCGCTTAACCACCCTCCCAAAGCTGAGCAAGTATTACTTCACTGGCATTAAAAAGGGGAAGCAAGATGCATTGCGTGAGCTTTTGGCATTGAGTCGCGGCATGGTCGTATCTGAGAACCTAAAGATTACTGCCAAAAATTCCATCCTGAAGCACTTTAAAGAAAAAGGCTTTCCCGATGCGACGGCTGTGATATCGACCGAATCCGATAGCGTCTTGTTGGATGCCGTAGTGCTGCGCATTGATGTAGTTCCCGGACCACGTCTTCGCATTGACGACATCGAATTTTTTGGGAATAGTGCCCTCAGCTCCGCCAAACTACGTCGCATCATGGACGACACCCACCGCTACCGCTGGTGGAACATATTTACCACCTCAAAACTTTTGAAAGAGAAGTTAGAGGCAGACAAAGCCCTCTTGGTCGAAGCCTACAATGAAGCTGGCTACCGCGACATGCGTATCATCAAAGATTCCATCTACCGCACGGAAGACATGCTCAAGGTGGAAATTACCATCGAAGAAGGTCACCCATATTACTTCCGCAGCATTAGTTTCTATGGAAACTCCAAGTATACCACGGAAGTGTTGGAGTCCATATTAAGGATTCGGGCGGGAGATCGCTATGATGCCAAGGCCTTGAATACCCGAATTAATGGGGACCCCAACAGCAATGATATCTCATCGCTCTACCTGAACAACGGCTACCTCTTTGCCAACGTGATTCCGGTAGAGGTTAAAGTTGAAAACGACTCGATCGACATGGAGATTCGCATTCGCGAAGGGCGTCAAGCTACCGTTCGTAAAGTCATCGTCAATGGCAATGAGCGCACGAATGATCATGTCGTCTACCGCGAGATTCGAACTCGCCCAGGAGATTTGTTCTCCAAAGCAGATATCATGCGTACGGTTCGTGAATTAGGCCAGTTGGGCTACTTTGATCCCCGTCAAATCACCCCAGTCCCCATCCCTGATCCGGTAACGGGTACTGTGGATTTAGAATACAGTGTAGTCGAACAATCTACGAGTCAACTGGAACTCCAGGGCGGCTGGGGGGCCTATACGGTTGTGGGAACTTTGGGATTAAACTTTAACAATTTCTCCTCTCGAAATCTGTTCAACAAGAAGGCATGGCAGCCACTCCCAGCGGGAGACGGACAGTCCATCACCATTCGAGCTCAAACGAATGGCACCTACTATAGCTCCTACAACTTTAGTTTCACAGAGCCCTGGTGGGGAGGCAAAAAGCCCAACTCCGTGACTTTCTCGGCCTACCATAATACAATGAACTACAACGGTCGCACAGATAGTACGGCGCAAAAAATTGCCATCACGGGAGTCACTCTTGGTCAAGGTCAACGCCTAAAGTGGCCTGACGATTATTTCACCTTGTACCACGCTTTGGAGTATCGTCGATTTGACATTAACAATTATCCATTTGTAGGGGGCAATTTCACCACGGGAATCGCTAATTCTGTGGCCTATACTTTGTCCCTTCGCCGAGACAACCGAGATCTACCCATCTTCCCAACCCGTGGATCGAGTATTTCATTTACCATGGAAGCTACCCCTCCGGTATCCCTCTTGGACGGTCGCGACTACACAAAATTGAGCACGGAAGAGAAATTCAATTTCATCGAATACCACAAGTGGAAATTCTCTGGCGATTACTACGCTCAAATCATGAAGAATTTTGTGGTCCGTTCCTACTCGGAATTTGGCTTCTTGGGTTCCTACAACAAGGCCTACGGCTTACCTCCTTTTGAGCGCTATTACCTTGGAGGGGATGGACTCCAGAACTTCGTATTGGACGGCCGTGAGATCATTGGTCTTCGTGGCTACACCAATTACAGCTTGACTCCAGAAGGGGGTGGAGCTTTGTACAACAAGTTTACCACGGAACTGCGCTACTTACTTTCGCCCAACCCTAATGCCCAGATTTTTGTACTCGCCTTTGCTGAAGCCGGAAACAACTATGACAATTTCGCAGATTATCGCCCCTTTGAACTCAAGCGTTCTTCCGGCGTAGGATTGCGCATTTTCATGCCCATGTTTGGACTTCTTGGGGTCGATTTGGCCTATGGCTTTGATAATTTGCCTGGCCAAAATGGAGCCTCCGGTTGGCAGACACACTTTGTATTGGGCCAACAGTTCTAAGCGATGCGTAGAATCTACCTTATCCTTGCGCTGCTGAGCATGACCTTTACCGGGATGGCTCAACGATTAGGCTATGTAGATACGCAAGCTATCCTCAATGCGATTCCAGAATACAAGCAGGCTCAGGCCGAAGTCGAACGTCTATCCAAACGCTGGGAAGGCGAAGTGGCCAGTCTCTTTGAAGATGCCTCTGCCTTGCAAGCCCAGCTCGATGCGGAATCTGTGTTGCTGACTCCAGAAATGATTGCAGAACGTCACTCCAGCATTGAGAATACGCGCGATACTGCCCGTGCACGGCAAATGCGCTACTTCAGTCCCAATGGAGAACTCTTCATCAAGAGAGAGGAATTAGTCGCCCCTGTGCAGGCCCTAGTGGCAGGCGCCATCAAGGAAGTGGCACGAAAAAAGAAGCTAGATTTTGTTTTTGATAAAGGCTCGTCTGTGAGTGTGGTGTACGCCAACGAGTCCAATGATATTACCCCTGACGTACTCCAACAACTTGGCTATTGAAATCACTATTTTTGAACCCTATGAAAAACGCACTGAAAGTACTCGCCCTGGTCGCTATGACCGCCGCTCCGGCCCTCGGCCAATCCCTCGTTGGACACATCAATGTGGACAGTCTCTTGGTTGAAATGCCTGACTACAAGAAAGTCATGGAAGGCCTGCAATTGGAGCAAGCCAAATTTGAAAACGAAGCGAAGGAAATGAATGCTGAATTAGAAAAAGGCGCCCAAACGCTTCAAGCCAACGCTGGCACATGGACAGACCTACGTCAACGCCAAGAGCAGCAGCGCTTGCAGGAGATGTACAACAACATCCAACAGTACATGCAAAGCGCTCAGCAAGAATTGCAAAACATGGAGATCACTTTGATCACTCCGGTATTGGAGAAATTGCAAAACGCCATTGACGAAGTGGCTGCCGAAAAAAGTATAGCCTATGTATTGGACGCATCGCAGAGCAAAGGCATGGTGATCTATTCCAAAGGCGGCATGAACCTCATGTCCTCTGTCAAGGCAAAATTGAACATGTAATGAAGCCTTCAGATGGCCCCATTGGGCTGTTTGATTCTGGTGTTGGTGGTTTGACGGTCGCCCGAGCTTTGGCTCGCAAGTTGCCCAATGAACGCCTACTCTATTTTGGGGACACGGCGCACTTACCCTACGGAGAGAAGTCTCCGGAAGCTATTCGCTCTTATGCCCTAGGCATTTCAAAGCATTTGAAGGACCAAGGCGCCAAAGCCATTGTCGTAGCCTGTAATTCGGCTTCTGCGGTGGCTTTGGAAGTTCTTAAGGAGGAACTTAACATCCCGGTTTATAATGTAATTGACCCGGTCGTATACTACCTCCAGCGGAAGCATGCCAAGAATATTGGAATTTGGGGTACCCGCGCAACAGTGGCTTCAGGCATTTATCCCCGAAAACTTGCCATCGTCCTCCCAAACGCAGATGTTCAACCCTTAGCGACGCCCTTGCTCGTCCCGGTCATTGAGGAAAATTTGCTCAGCGGTGCGGTGACCGACGCAGTGGTGTCTCTCTACCTGAACGATGTGCGTATGAGGAACGTGGAACATTTGGTTTTGGCTTGTACCCACTACCCCTTGATTTCCTCCCAAATCGCCAAACAACTTCAGAAGAAAGTCAACCTCCTGCGCATTCCCACTATTGTAGCTAACAGCATCGCCAAGCAGCTCGAAGAGGCTCAGCTCCTGCGCAGCACTCCCGCTACACAAGCACACCATTTTGCCGTCAGCGACTACACGGACAGCTTTGCAAAAGTGTCTCGAATCTTTTTTGGCAAAGGCATCAACCTAGTCGAAGAAAATATCTGGAGTTAGGTTCGCGGGTAAGGTCCCGCCTGCTTTAGTGTTCGAAGGTTTGGCTATGGGTTGGACAAAATTCGAATGTCTGTGCGCTGCGCTTCGTGTGCACTTTGATGGGTACAGGGCTTGCACTCCCCAAGGCTTCAACGCTTCAACCTTTAAACGCTTCAACCCTTAACGCTTTGCCCCACGATTTTGGCACTGAGCAAGCACAGGGGGATTCCCCCACCGGGATGGGCTGAGCCCCCGCAGAAATAAAGATTTTTCAAAGGACCATGATTGGGATGTCGCAAGAAGGCAGACATGGCAGAATTGCTACTTGAGCCGTACAAAGCTCCTCGATCACTGCTTGTGCGCGACTCAATGCGCCGCGGGTCCAAGTAGTCCTCTTCCACGATATGTTCGGACGCATCTACATCCAGTACACGTTGAATCTTGGACAGTATGGCAGCCCGAGCCTGCGTCCGTAATGCATCCCAATCCTGACCATTATCTGAAGGGGCATTGATCATGACGAACCAGTTTTCCCCGCGTGAAGGGGCATCATTCGGTACATCTTTGGACGTAATATTGATGTAGACGGTTGGGTCATCTAGAAGCGTTTTAGAGGTGAAAAGCGCCTCAAACTCCTCTTCATAGCGCTCACTAAATAGAATATTGTGAAGGTTGAGCTCCGGGAACTGTCTATCCATCCCCCAGTAAAAAATGAAGGCCGATGAGGAGCGCTCTGCGCGCAAGGTGGCTTCTGGTGCCGCAAGCCCTGGAAGAAGCCTTCGATAGGTTGGAGTCACGTCCATATTGCTCACGATAAGATCTGCTGAGAGCACTATTCCAGACTGAAGTTCAATTCCAGAGGCGCTCTTTCCTTCATAATGGATTCGCTGGACTGGCTCTGATAAATGAATTTTTACCCCCTGACGTTTAGCCAAGGCCATGAGACTATGAGTGATGTCCACCATACCGCGCTTAGGCAAAAAGGTCCCTACACCAAATTCCAAGTGCGGTATCATACATAGGGTACCCGGAGCCTTGTAGGGGCTGGAACCGTTAAACGTGGCATAGCGATTAAACAGTTGGACCATGTGCTTGGATTGAAAGCGACGGCGGTGGATGCGATCCATCGTCTGCGTCAATCCCAAGGAGGGAAGAGCTGCCAAGGTCCTAAAAATAGCGGGGCGCAGGTAGGTTCGAAGACGGTGCAGAGAACGTTCTAAGAAAAAGCCGGAGGTCGCTTCGTACTGCTTTTTGGCAAGAGCCAAATGAGCTAAGGTATTTTGTACCGGCTCGCCCAACGAGACTTGCGCCGCTTCGGCGAAGGCACGAGGGTCACTATGAGCAATCAGGCGCTTGCCATCTTCCCAGAAATATCGGCAGGACTCCTCTTTTTGTAGGTAAGGAAAGTGTTCAACGGGATCTTCTCCACAAAGCAGAAACAAATCCTCCATATGTTGAGGAAGAGTAAAGAGGCTCGGACCCGCATCAAAGCGATAGGCCCCTAATCGGAACTCACTCAGTTTGCCGCCAGGATAGGCATTGGCCTCGTGGATATGGACTTCATAGCCCTTTTGGGCCAGGCGTATAGATACTGCCAACCCAGCAACGCCGGATCCGATTATTCGGGCTAGGGGTTTTGACTGTTCCATGCTTCGACGGCCTTGCGAACGCTACCATATGTCAACAAGAGTTCACGAGCTTTGTTTGCCTCCAGGCCTGATTGTTCGGAAACCATTCGAGTTCCGCGTTCGACGAGCTTGATATTACTCAAATGCATATCAACCATCTGATTGCCCTGCACATGGCCCAATCGTATCATCAATGCAGTGGAAAGCATATTCAAGATGAGCTTTTGGGCTGTTCCTGATTTCATTCGGGTCGATCCCGTAATAAACTCGGGGCCAACTAGCACTTCGACCGGAAATTCGGCCGATTCAGCCACCAAACTGCCCGTATTGCACACAATGGCCCCGGTCACACAGCCCAGACTGCGCGCGGCTTTTAAGCCACCAATTACATAGGGTGTTCGACCACTGGCGGCAATTCCCACCACAGAATCGTTTGACCTTAGACCATAGGCTTGAAGATCAAAAATGGCTTGATTTTCATCGTCTTCAGCCAATTCCACCGCTTTTCGGATGGCTCCATCCCCTCCGGCTATGAGTCCAATCACTTTGCCCTGTTCCACGCCAAAGGTGGGCGGGCATTCCGAAGCGTCCACAATGCCCAATCGGCCGGAAGTTCCCGCCCCAATATAGAATAGGCGACCGCCGGCTCTCATTTGGGGCAGAATAGACTCAACGAGCGACTCTAAGGCAGGAATGGCCGCCTCAGTAGCTTTGGAAACCTTGTGATCCTCTTGATTTATGCCACGAAGAATTTCTATGCTTGATAAAAATTCTAAGCCGTCATGAAGGGATTCTGATTCTGTAAGCATCGTCATAACCTAGGCATTTTTGGTCATTACAGCGACAAAATAACCATCTGAATGCGCATGCTCCGGCGAAATTCGATGCATAGACTCCAAACCGAAGGCCGGTTGCTTCTTTACAAAGGCTTCCACCTGGGCCTCATTTTCTTCGGGTAAAATGCTACAAGTGGCATATACGAGGCGGCCTCCTTCTTTCAATGCGCCGGGATAGCGACTCAAAATTCGTGCTTGAACTTCGAGGGTGCGCTCGAGGTGTTCCGACTGGAGTTTCCATTTGGTATCCACGTCGCGTCGAATCACTCCAGTGCCCGTACAGGGGACGTCTAATATCATTTTATCTGCCCAGGCTCCGCGTTCCAAGACATCCGCCGTATGAACAATATGCCGGGTACTAATCACTGAGGCGCCCGCTCGCTGCGCTCGCTTTGTGGCCTCTCCTAACTTGTATTCTTCAATATCCATACAGAGAATCTCTCCATGATTTTTCATCATGGCCGCCATATGCAAGGCCTTGCCGCCTGCACCCGAGCAGGCATCGATGATTCGATCCCCCGGCTGCGGATCTAAAAATGGTGCAATACACTGGCTTCCCCCGTCTTGCACTTCATACCACCCATCCTGAAAAGAGGTCAAGTGTTGCAAGCGCGGGCGCTTGGTTAGCACAATGGCCTCCGGACGGAGGTCCGAGGCCTCCGCCTCGATGCCTTCGCTGGCCAGGCGATCCAAGACCTGCTCACGCGAGGCGCGCAGCGTATTGGTTCGAAGTATGACATATGAAGGCTGGTTCAGCGCATGGGCCAAAATGGGCCATTGAGCCCCTAAGCCCTCATGGGCTTTGGCATCAAACCAATCAGGAAAGCTTTCGGCCACGCCCAAAGGCAAATCCTTCGGTAAAATCAATTGACCTTCGACCTTCCATGCCCAATAGACTTCGAAAAGCTCCTTGAGTTTTTTGCGTTTGAGGCTAGGTTCTTCGCCCTTCAACTCCCAGAGAAGGCGCCACCAGCGAACCATTTCATAACTATGTTGGGCGACAAACGCTCGATCGCGGGCACCCCATTTTTTATTGGCACGAAGAATCTTGTCCACCACGCGGTCCGCATACCAGCCTTTTCCAAAGGACCATTCGAGGACTTCGAGCACCCCGGAGACTAGGTTGGGATAGAGTTTCATTCGGCCGACCAGGTATCAGGGTTTTGTAGTGCGTAGAGTTCAGAATAAATCCCCTTTTGCTGGACTAATTGGACGTGGCTTCCTTCTTGCGACAAGCGGCCATCCTCTAGGACATAAATACGGTCAGCTAGGTGCACACAACTCAAACGCTGCGTGATTAGCATGGCCGTCACGCCATGCAGTTTTACGCGAAGACCTGTTAAAATATTCACCTCAGTCTCAGTGTCGACGGCTGATAACGCATCGTCCAAAACGAGCATCGGCGGTTTTTTAATCAACGCACGGGCAATGCTCACGCGTTGTTTTTGACCCCCACTAAGGGTTACCCCGCGCTCTCCCACAATGGTATCATACCCCTTGGGGAAGCCTTCGATATCTTCAGCTAAATCAGCCAGCGCAGCGTATTCTTCAATGGATGCGCGACTGCTATGGGTCGTTCCGAAGGCAATATTTTCGGCAATGCTATCACTAAATAAGAAGGCATCTTGCGGGACAGTTCCAATGGCACCACGTAGGGCATGTAAATCCCATTCTCGGATGTCCACGCCATCGACCAAAATCCGGCCTTCATTTGGATCCATTAGGCGATTGAGAAGCAAGCCCAAGGTGCTCTTTCCAGAGCCCGTCTTGCCCACGACGACAATCGTTTCTCCCGGGGCGATATGCGCGCTAAAGTTTTTGAGGGCAACTATTCCGCTATCGGGGTAGGTGTAGCTCACCGCTTCAAAAATAATATCCCCCTTGAATTCCGTGGGGGCGTAGGCCTGCTCCGGGCTGACGATATTCGGTTCAATTTGAATAAAGTCATTGATGCGCTGCATCGAAGCCTCTGCACGTTGTACCATGCTCATCACCCAGCCGATACTAGCTATGGGCCACGTCAGTAAGTTCACATAATAGACGAATTCTGCAATCACCCCCGGGCTCAGCCGACCTTCAATGACCCCTTGCCCTCCGACCCAAACCGCAATCAACGTGCTGCTTCCTACCAAGAGGAGCATTAAAGGCATGAACAGGGCATTGACTCGATAAAGACGCTCATTTTGGGCGAAGGATCGGCTTGCACTTTCGGCATAGCGATCTGTTTGCTCAGATTCCAAACCGAATGCTTTGAGTACCCGAAGCCCTGAAAAAGTTTCTTGCGCTAAGGTGCTAATCGCTGACTGCTGGGACTGCACGGCATGACTGCGTTGATTGATCAGGGTAGAAACCCGGTAAATACACCAAACCAGTAAAGGCATTGGCGCTAGTGTGAGCAAACTCAGACGCACATCAACTCGAAACATAAAAAACAGGGTCAGGCCTGTTGCGAATGCCGTGTTAATCGTATACATCAGTGCAGGCCCAATGTACATGCGCGTTCGGCCCACATCTTCACTAATTCGGTTCATCAAATCCCCCGTGCTATTTCGACGATAGAATCCCATATCCAACTTCTGATATTGGGCATAAATATCATTTTTAAGATCAAATTCTATGTGCCGAGACATGACAATCAAGGTCTGACGCATTAAAAAGGTGAAGATCCCTTTCAGCACACTTAAACCCAAGATGAGTGCGGAATAGAGAATCAGCGCGTCTTGGAGGGCCAAACTGCGCTGGGTGTCCTCGGAGACTTGGCCTGAAATGGCTTTCGCGACTTCATCAAAAGCTTCTCGAATGTAGATCGCAGGAAAGACTGAAAACGCGGCCGATAGCAGGACAAACAACACCCCGCTGAGAAGTAGCCACTTGTAGCGCCAGAAATAGGGGTTGAGCGTCCAAAGGGCTTTCATGGGATAAAGGTACGGCGGTGCGTACCTTTACCCGTATGAATCCTGCGGAACTGCCTACGAGTCCTCACATTGCGGTCATTGGATTGGGATATGTGGGTATGCCCTTGGCGCTCGAATTCTCGAAGCACTATCCAGTCATTGGCTTTGATATAAAATGTACTCGTGTCGACGAACTCAATCGAAGCGAGGATTCCACAAAGGAAGCAGAACCTGCAGCGATTCAAGCGGCTCTCGAGCGAGGAATTGCGTTCAGTTGTGATATCGCAGACTTGGCAAAAGCCAATGTCTACATTGTCACCGTCCCAACCCCAATCAATGCCTCCAATGCGCCTGACTTAAGCCCTTTGCTCAGCGCCTCCAGAACCATTGGCAGCTACCTAAAAGCAGGGGATGTTGTGGTCTACGAATCCACTACCTATCCCGGCTGTACAGAGGATGATTGTGTGCCCGTTCTAGAGGCACATAGCGGACTTCGTTTTAACCAGGATTTTTATTGCGGATACAGCCCAGAACGCATCAACCCTGGTGACAAGGTCAACACTTTGACCACTATCAAAAAAGTGACCTCAGGAAGCACCCCAGCCGCCGCTCAGTTTGTGGATGGCCTCTATCGATCCATCATCACAGCCGGAACCCATTTGGCCCCAAACATGAAAGTGGCCGAAGCCTCTAAAGCCATCGAAAATGCCCAGCGTGACGTAAATATCTCTTTCGTGAATGAGCTGTCCCTCATTTTTGACCGGGTAGGGATTGATACGCGAGATGTATTGGAAGCTGCAGGGACCAAGTGGAATTTCTTGAAGTACAGTCCAGGTTTGGTGGGCGGCCATTGTATTTCTGTGGACCCTTATTACCTGGCTCACAAAGCCGAAAGCCTAGGCTACCACCCCGCCGTTATCCTCAGTGGCCGCCGGGTCAATGACTCCATGGGCCTATTTATTGCCAGCAAAGTGGTCAAACTGCTGATAGCTGAAGGGAAAGCCGTCAAAGACAGTCGCGCATTAGTCTTGGGAATCACATTCAAGGAAAACTGTCCGGACATCCGCAACACCAAGGTGGTGGACATCCGCCACGAGCTCCTGCAATACGGCCTGCAAGTCGATACCTACGATCCTTGGGCCAGCTCACAGGAAGTACAAGAGGAATATGGCTTTAGCCTCGTAAATTCGATGGATCCCGTCGGATACGATGCGATTGTTCTAGCCGTTTCCCATGAGCAATTTCTTGCCTTGGACATGCCAAAACTCAAAGCTCAGAAAGGTGCAGTCATCTTCGATGTAAAAGGCGTTCTGCCTCGCGAATTGGTGGATGCAAGGCTTTAGGGGGTGAAAGAGTAGAAGGGTTGAAGGCTTTAGGGGGTGAAAGAGTAGAAGAGTAGAAGGGTTGAAGGGATAAAGCTTTAGTTCGAAGCGCCAGCCCTCTGTTTTCCACACGATCAAACAAACTATCAAACTAGTAAACGGCCTGGATAAGGTTAGGCTTACGTCTGCAACACTCCTGGATTGTAGGGCCGTTCAATTGGCGCCTGATTGGCTGCCTCTATACCCATGGATAACCACGTACGCGTGTCCACTGGGTCCACAATAGCATCTACCCAGAGGCGTGAGGCCGCATAATATGGGCTCATCTGCGTGTTGTAACGCTCTTTGATGCGGTCTAGAAGCTCTTGTTCAGCCTCAGGCGTCGTGACCCCGGCGCGAGCCTTTTCTATTTGGACTAAGACCTTCGCGGCTTGCTCCCCTCCCATCACGGCAAGCTTGGCTGTCGGCCAAGCAATAATCAGGCGAGGGTCATAGGCCTTACCACACATGGCATAGTTTCCGGCTCCAAATGAATGGCCTACAATCACGGTGAATTTGGGAACGACTGAGTTGGCTACCGCATTGACTAGTTTGGCCCCATCTTTAATAATGCCACCGTGCTCAGCACGAGAGCCTACCATGAACCCTGTGACATCTTGGACAAAAACTAAGGGGATTTTTTTCTGGTTGCAGTTCGCGATGAAGCGGGCCGCTTTGTCGGCGCTTTCGCTGTAAATCACACCGCCAATTTGCATTTCACCTTTGGCATTCTTGACTACTTGGCGCTCATTGGCAACAATTCCTACTGCCCAACCATCGATCCGGGCGTAGGTGGTGATGAGTGTTTTTCCGTAATCGGCTTTGTATTCCAGCGTGGAATCGGCATCTACCAGACATTCCAATAGTTGGCGCATGGCGTAGGGTTTGGCATCTACCGGCATTCGCTTGTAGAGTTCCTCCGCGGGGAAGGCCGGCTCAATCGCATCGGCGCGATCGAAGCCGGCTTTTGCGCGTTCGCCTTGCTTATCGACTAGGCTACGCATAATTTTGAGGGCTTCCTCGTCATTTTTTGCTTTGTAATCCGCCACACCACTTATCGAGGTATGGCTGTCTGCGCCACCCAAAGTTTCATTATCGATATCCTCACCGATGGCGGCTTTCACGAGGTAACTACCGGCCAAGAAAATGCTTCCTGTGCCCTCAACTATGATGGCTTCGTCGCTCATGATCGGCAGGTACGCACCTCCGGCGACACAAGAGCCCATGACCGCCGCCAACTGAGGTATGCCCATGCTACTCATGACGGCATTATTACGGAAGATGCGTCCAAAGTGCTCTTTGTCTGGAAAAATTTCATCCTGCATGGGCAAATAGACCCCTGCTGAATCCACCAAATACAGGATGGGCACCTTGTTCTCCATGGCGATTTCTTGAGCGCGAAGGTTCTTCTTGCCCGTCATAGGAAACCACGCACCAGCCTTGACAGTAGGGTCATTAGCCACCACAATGCAAAGGCGTCTGTGAATGCGGCCCATTACCACAACGACACCGGCAGCCGGGGCGCCACCATGCTCTTCGTACATCCCATCGGCAGCAAAGGCGCCAATTTCAAGACTTGGACTTCCGGGATCTAGTAAGGCTTTCACGCGTTCGCGTGCCGACCACTTGCCTTGTTGAGCCAATTTTTCCAAGCGCTTTTTTCCCCCACCCAAGGAGATTTCCCCTAAGCGTCGACGGGTTTCCGCGACGAGGAGTTTAAGGGTGTCCGCATTTTTTTCTTGAGCGAGAGACATAGTTGTAGTGGCTTTAACCCTACGAAGATGGGGCATCTTCCCCTTCCCTTGGTTCATTGTAGAGGAACCATTCGGCCGATTTAATCCAAATTTGACCTTCTGGGGCCGGATCAGATAGGAATAGGACCATGCGCAATCCGCCCGTAATTTCTTGCACAAATACGGCGTCGGGAATGTCGTCGTCCATCAGGTATCCGGACCAATAGAGTTCGGGCACGCAGCTATAGACGCTGTCCACCAATTGTGCGCCGATATTCTGGCTTAGGGCAATTTCGGCATCCGATTTTTGGTTCCGTACCTGCAATTCGTAGTCCTTCAAACTACCACATTTTCCGGGGCCGGTGACTGCACCAGTAGCGAGCATCACATACATCCAGGAGCCATTCGGGCGGTCAAAAGTCTCCGCTGTTCCCGGGAAGAGCGTAGGCATATTGTTCTCAAAGGATAGCGCCCCATTGTACCAGGCCCTTACTGTATCTAAGGGGACGGGGCTCCCAAAGAGAAAGTGGCAACCTTGGGCGCGGTTGGTTTGGATATCAAATTCTAGTGCGCCGGCTTGGCTTTGGAATTGGCTCAGAAGCACCTTGGGCTTGACCTGGCCGAGAGTCCAACGGCCGTCGTCATTCGCCATCACCCCGTACCACAGCAAGCTTAAATCAAGTTGACGCACATCCCCGGTGTAGTTGAAGGCTTCCGTAGCGATTTGATAGCGGCGGGCTTTGATTTGGGCGATTCGGAAGCGCTCCTCCCCGGCCTTGCCCCCTTCCTCTAACCACACGATCAAGGAGTCCCGTGAATACCCTTGCGGATGCTGGTGCACGACCCCCACCAGACTGTCTCTCGGCCATTCGTACTTCCAGGCAACCCAAAGCAAGCGCAGCAGTTGGTTTTGGCTCAGTTGGTCCCAGCGCTCACCCCTTTCAGCGAGTATCGCCGCCGTGTCCACCACAGAGGCTGGTCTGAATTCATGGATAGCAATAACAGTAGGCCATGAGGGCACGCTATCTAAACGACGCTCTTCCCCTTGCCCCGCTGCCGTAAAAGCAGTGAAAAAGGTAGCGATGTAGAGATAGTTTCGAAGCTTCATTATTTAGAGGCTTTGCGCTTTTGATACGTTTCCCAGCCATAGTACAAGGCTACCAAAATCAAGAAAGGCCATAGGTAGCTAGTCGGTTGACCCTCCCCGTGAACCACCGTAAAGAATCGTTCCCATCGCTTGGACGACAAAAAGCCCTCAATGAACTGATCACTGGACCAAAAAATGAAGACCGGCTTACCGACGATGTGATCTTCGGGCACAAATCCCCAGTATCGGCTGTCCCAGGAGTTGTGGCGGTTGTCACCCATCATCCAATAGTAGTCCATTGCAAACGTGTAGGACGCGGTCACTTCGCCGTCGAGGTAGTACATCCCGTCGCGGAGCTCCAGGTCATGGCCTTCGTATACTCGAATGGCTCGGCCATAGGTCAGTACGTTCTCATAATTCAGCTCCACCGACTGTCCTTTGGCAGGGATCCAAATAGGACCGTAGTTGTCTCTTGACCAGGGGAAAACAATACTATCCTGGTGCCCATCTGGATTGGGGAATGTCAGACCTGGGGAGATGAAATTCTCATTGTACCAGACCAACGCAGGAGGCGTCGCCTCAGGGAATACATTATCTCCAGGGCTGGACATCGCAATTATGGTATCGATGTTGGCTTGGCTGTTAAATGCCTGCAACATATCCTGCGAGATGGTGATCATGTATTCCGTCTCTGTGATTTGGATAACGTCCGAAAGGTTTTGATTATTGACCAATCGATTATCCAAATAGTTGATGTCAAAATTCCGCTTTAAGGCAGCGGGATTGAACCCTTGGCCATTGGTCCTGACATAATACGACCATTGAGGATTGCTCCGCTCGCCAAAGGATTGGGCTACCCTATTGGTGAATACTTGACGATTTACAATACTCAGGGTATCCCCTGCTGTGCCCACGCATTGCTTCACATAGTTTTCTTTCTTGTCCACAGGGCGATCGGGGTCCGTAGGGAAATTGAAGACCACAGCATCGCCTTTTTCTGGATGACTCCAACCCGGGATACGCACATAGGGGAGCGAAATCCAATCCAAATAACTTGGCAGCGTGGAAAAGGGAATTAAGTTGTGCATCAAGGGAATGCTTAAGGGAGTGTTGGGTAAGCGCAATCCGTAATGCATCTTGCTCACAAAGAGGTAATCGCCTACCATCAGAGTCTTTTCCATCGACCCGGTCGGGATGTTGTAGGCTTCGAAAGTGGTCATGCGGATCGCGCCTGCCGCCACTATGGCAAATAAAATATGATTGATTGTGGCCGGCATTCTGCGGCGGATCTCGGCATTATCGCGTGACCCAGGCGTCAATTCTGCGGTATAGTTCAAATAGCCCAAGTAGCCACCGAGCGTGGCTATGGTCCATAGAATGTGCTTGTTTTCTCTGAAACCATGCATGTGCAACAGCTCATAACTCAAAATGATAGCCATCACATTATCCACCACAGGGATGTAGCATAAGATTGTCCACCAGCGGGGCCGATCGGCGATTTTAGTCAATATCCACGTACGGTAACCGGGGACAAAAGCCGCCCATACAGGCTGGCCATTGGCGGCAAAGAATTTCCAAGTAATCAGCGAACTGTATACATTGATAATCAAGTAGTAAAGCAAAAAATCGAGCATACTGTTATGTTTTTTGGAGCCCGTGGGAAGAGGGAATGCCCCCCGTCTTTTGGCCCTGACCAAGAAGAGCAAAAATAAGGCCGGAATGGCCGGTACATGCCATTTGCATTCGGTACCTTTGGAGAATGGAAATTCAACGTGTTCCCGTTAGTGTTTATGCGGAAATGACCCCAAATCCTGCGGTCATGAAATTCGTAGCCAATAAAATGGTGGTTGATCTCGATCATGTGGAGTTTCACAATATCGAAGAAGCCGCCATCTCCCCTTTGGCCACGTCTCTGTTTCACTTTCCCTTCGTCAAGGAGGTCTTTATGTCGAGCAATTTTATCGCCATTCAGAAATTCAATGTCGTCGAATGGGAGACCATCACACACGAAATCCGTCAGTTTATTCTGGAATACCTCCAAGAAGGAAAGCCCGTATTGACTGGAACGCCTAAAGCCGATTTAAAAGAGTCCCCCGACGCTGTCATTTCTTTGGAAAACCAAGAAGACCTCGGTGAGATTGAGCTTCGCATCATTGACATTCTTGAAGAATTTGTCAAGCCGGCCGTAGCCCAAGATGGCGGGAACATCGCCTTTGTCGCGTACGAAGACAAGGTCGTCAAAGTTCAACTCCAAGGGGCCTGCGCTGGCTGCCCAAGCTCCACCTTAACCCTGCAGCAGGGTATTAAAAACATTTTGCAACGCATGCTCCCCACCTTGGTGGAGGATGTCGTACCGGTCTAAATCTCCCGCCATGCCCAACGTTCTGCCCGTTCGTGGCCATGTGCCACAGATTCCAACTAGCTGCTTTCTCGCCCCGACGGCGACCGTGATCGGAGAAGTCCGTATGGGTGAATCGTGCTCAATTTGGTTTAATGCCGTCGTGCGTGGCGATGTTCACTTCATTCACATGGGCGACCGAGTGAATGTGCAGGACAATGCGGTCATCCATTGCACCTACCAAAAGTTCCCTACCCATATTGGTCATGACGTAAGCATCGGCCACAACGCCATCGTCCACGGATGCACATTGCATGACCGTGTTCTCGTAGGTATGGGTGCCATTGTTATGGACGGCTGTGTGGTCGAATCCAATAGCATTATCGCCGCAGGGGCCGTTTTAACCGCTGGCACCCATGTTCCATCCGGAAGTATTTTTGCCGGGATTCCGGCCAAAAAAATTAAAGACATCAGTCCGGAATTAACCCGAGGCGAAGTCGAACGCATTGCCAAAAACTATGTAATGTATTCCTCTTGGTTTGAGGGGGATACAAACACCCAACCATAAGTTCTATGTCCTTTCCGTCTGTAAATCCTACCACCACCTCTGCCTGGAAAGCGCTAGAGGTACATGCCAAAACAGCCAAAGATCTGCATCTTCGTGACCTACTCACCCAGGAAGCCGATCGCTTTGAGCGCATGCACATCCGTGTGGAGGATTTACTCTTGTTTGACTATGCCAAGCACCGAGTTAGCGAGGAAACCCTGAGCCTTTTAGAGCAGCTTTTTCAAGAATGTGGCGCCGAGGAAGCACTTCAGGCCCAATTGGGCGGCGAGGCGATCAACCAAACCGAAGGGCGCGCCGTACTTCACAGCGTGCTGAGAGATCCGCGTACTGAACCATTTCATGTGAATGGTGAAGATGTTCGTGCTTTGGCGCGAGGCGAACGTGAGAGAATGTTCGTATTTGCCGATGCCATTCGAAATGGCCGCAAAAAGAGCTTCACGGGGAAGAATTTCACCCACATTGTGAACATTGGAATTGGTGGGTCTGATCTTGGACCGCGCATGGCCGTCGAAGCCCTCAAGCCCTTTTCTGATCGCAGCCTTCAGATACACTTTGTGGCCAACGTGGATGGCTCCGATCTCCACGAATGCCTGATGAAGGTGGATCCGGAGCGCACACTATTCATCGTGGCCTCCAAAACCTTTACAACGCAAGAAACCATGGCGAATGCGGAGGCAGCACGAACGTGGTTGATTCAACAATTAGGCGACAGTGCCTGCACCCAGAAGCAATTTGTCGCCCTCAGCACCAATTTGGAGAAAGTCAAAGCTTTCGGAATTAACGAAAAAAATACTTTCGGATTTTGGGATTGGGTTGGTGGACGCTATTCTGTTTGGAGCGCCATCGGCATGCCTCTTTGTATTTCGATTGGCTCAGAGCAATTTCAGCAGTTCTTAGATGGGGCGCATGCGATAGATCAGCATAGCGCGAAGCAGCCATTCCGTCAGAACGTCCCTCAAATCATGGCGGCGCTGGGAATTTGGTACCGCAACTTCCTGGGTGCACCAAGCCATGCGGTCCTTCCATACGATCAATATCTACACCGATTTGCCGCCTACCTGCAGCAAGCTGACATGGAAAGTAATGGAAAGTATGTGGATCGAAATGGCGCGCGCGTCACTTATGCCACAGGCCCTGTGGTATGGGGTGAACCAGGAACCAATGGCCAGCATGCATTTTATCAATTGATTCACCAGGGCACAGAGTTGATTCCGGCAGATTTCATTGCTTCGGTTCAACCAGAACATCCTTTGCATGCCCATCATTCCAAGTTGCTTAGCAATTTCTTAGCTCAAACCGAGGCTTTAGCTATTGGCCGTCCAAAGGCCCCTACCGCATACAAGGTTTTTGAAGGCAATCGCCCCACAAGCACGATGCTTTTTGACCGAATGACGCCCTATGCCTTAGGAACGCTGATCGCTCTTTACGAGCACAAAATCTTCTACCAAGGTGTCATCTGGAATATTTTCAGCTATGACCAGTGGGGCGTTGAATTAGGAAAGGAAATGGCGAATGCCATACTTCCTGAGCTCGAAGGCGACGGTGAACTTGGGTCCCACGACCCCTCGACGACTGCGCTATTGAAGCACGTTCGGGGCATGGGGTAGGAAAGGGTTGAAGGGTTTAAGAGTAGAAGGGTTTAAGGGTTGAAGGGTTGAAGGGCCTGAGCGTGGAAATGAGGATCGATCAAGCCCTATGCGCTTAGCTTAGTGTTTATTCACTCGAGAGTTTTATAGGACGTCTATTGCCCGGCGTAATTGCCTTAAAGTCAGGAAATTTTAAAAATCGACTCGGCCAATCAGGCGAGCAAACAAACAAGCCCCAAACTCCTTAGCCCCGCATTTTATCGAGTAATGCGCTCAATAGCTGCGCATCTTCATCATTGAGCGTCTTTGGCAGTTGCTCTTTGTGCAATTTGTCTACTGATCTGATTTGGCCAAGAATTTCCAATCCTCGGAGGGTGAGATATATTTCCGTAATACGCTTGTCCTCCTTCGAGGCTTGACGCTCTACCAGATTATTCACTACTAACCGGTCCAAAAGTCGAGACACATCGCTGGTCTTGTCCAACAAGCGCTCCCGAATCCTGGCGGCAGCCATCCCTTGTGGATGAGATCCACGGAGGATGCGTAGCACGTTGTACTGCTGCATAGTGATCTTATACGGCCTGAGGGCCTCGCTCATCTGATCCTTGAGCCAATGATAGGTGTATAGGACGTTAATCAGCGCTAATTGCTGGTCATTTTGCCACTTTCGCTGTTGGATTTCCTCCTGTAAACTCTTCATGATGGCGGACCTTTTAGACCTTCATGATCTCGTCTTCCTTCGTGCTCACTTTAGCATCTACAGAAGCACTGTATTGTTCGACAATTTTTTGGATGTCCTCTTCGAGCGATTTGCGGCCGTCTTCACTGAGGCCATCTTTTTCGAGGCGCTTCGCCTGGTCCATTCCTGATTTCCGAATAGCGCGTATACCGACTTTGGCATCTTCCCCTTCGGCCTTGGCCATGCGCACTAATTCGCGACGGCGATCCTCTGTTAATGGCGGGATATTGATGATGACCATATCTCCGTTATTCTGCGGATTGAATCCTAGGTTTCCATTCAGTATTGCCTTCTCGATCGGGGAAATCATCGACTTTTCAAAGGGCTGAACAAATAGTGTGCGAGCGTCTGGGGTATTGATGTTGGCGACTTGTGAAAGTTTGACTAACGAGCCATAATATTCAACCGTCAAGCCCTCCAGCATGCTAGGATTAGCGCGGCCAGCACGAAGCTTTAACAAGGCTTTATCCAAATGCGACATGGGCTTGTCCATGTCTTCTTTGACGCTGTCTAAAAGGAATTCAATTTCTTCTTCCATGGCTGTGGCGGGGATTGCTTACGATTGAGTGACCAGAGTTCCGACGTTTTCTCCTTGCACCAATTTGAGCAAGTTGCCAGGTTTGTTCATATCAAACACAATGATCGGAAGATTATTTTCATTACTTAGGGTAAAGGCGGTCAAATCCATCACATTCAATCCCTTATCAAACACTTCTTTGAAAGAAATCGTATCATATTTCATAGCGCTCGCATCCTTTTCCGGATCGGAGGAATAAATGCCATCCACACGAGTTCCTTTTAGAATAACATCAGCCTGAATTTCTATCGCTCGCAGTGTCGCTCCAGTATCCGTTGTGAAGTATGGGTTTCCTGTACCTGCAGCAAAAATGACCACGCGTCCCTTTTCAAGGTGGCGCACGGCGCGACGGCGGATAAACGGCTCACAAATTTTGTCCATTTCGATGGCTGATAGGAGGCGCGTTTGCACCCCAATCGATTCCAAAGTGGATTGCAGAGCTAGGCCGTTGATGACCGTCGCGAGCATCCCCATGTGATCCGCTTGAACACGGTCCATTCCCTCGCCTTCGCCTTTTACTCCCCGAAAAATATTTCCACCGCCAATCACCACACCCAACTGGATGCCCTGAGCCATGACGGCTTTAATTTCTGCGGCATAATCGGCTAGGCGCTGGGGGTCGAGCCCATACGATTTATCTCCCATCAGGGCTTCCCCGCTGAGTTTGAGTAAGATGCGTTTGTACTTCATGGATTACTTGATTCTTTCAAAGATAGTGCTCTGGGCCCTTGGGCTCAAGCCTAAATTCGGGTCAAAAAAGAAGCGCCGTGCGAAGGTTTCCCTTGGCACGGCGCTCAGTATTGGTTGCTAGGGGTTTAAACGCCCAAACCTACGCGACGGAAACCTGTCACTACTAATCCAGCCTGAACACCGTTCAAGTAGTTAGCCACAGATTGCTTGCTGTCTTTAATGAAGTCTTGTTCAACCAAGGTATTCTCCTTGAAGAACTTGCTTAATTTGCCTTGAGCAATGCGGTCTACCATCTCTTCAGGCTTGCCTTCTTGACGGATCTGGTCGCGAGCAATTTCCAATTCACGCTCAATCGCCGATGCAGAAACTTCGTCCTTATTCAAGGCTACAGGGTTCATTGCGGCTACTTGCATCGCTACGTCCTTGGCTGCTTCTGGAGCAGAAGATGAAAGGGCGACCAAGGTGCCCAATTTATTTCCAGCGTGAATGTAGGAAGCCACACAAGCACCTTCGATTGACTCATAAAAAGAGATTTCAATCTTTTCTCCAATGATACCTGTCTGCTCTATGAGCTTGTCTGCCACACTCAATCCAGCTTCAAACTCCGAAGCCAAGAAAGCCTCCTTGTCTGCAGGGAAACCCGCTAAAGCGACTTCAGCCATTTTGGTGGCCATGGCTACATAGCCTTCGTTTTTGGCCACGAAATCCGTTTCACAGTTTAAGCTGATGACCACACCGCGTGTTTGGTCTACATTAGTCAATGCGATCACCGCCCCTTCTGTGGCATCGCGGTCAGCACGCTTGGCAGCCACTTTCTGACCTTGCTTGCGCAATACGTCGATAGCAGCTTCAAAATCTCCATTGGCCTCAGTCAACGCCTTTTTGCAGTCCATCATGCCTGCACCAGTCATTTGACGAAGTTTGTTTACATCTGCAGCAGTAATTGCCATAATTGTAAGGATTTAGAATGTTTGTAAAGTAAAACCGGGGCTGTTGCCCCGGTGAAAATTATTCGGCAACTTTTGAAGCTGCTTTTTCCAGCTTTTCATTACCGGCTTTTTCTTTATCCGCTTTGCGCTGGCTCAAAGCCTCTTTGATCCCCTCGGAAACCGAGTTCATGATCAACGCAATAGACTTAGAAGCATCGTCATTCGCAGGAATAACATAATCTACCAAGTTTGGATTAGAGTTCGTATCAACCATCGCGAAGACAGGGATGCCCAAGGTGCGGGCCTCTTCTACAGCAATGTGCTCACGAAGAATGTCTACAACAAACAAAGCGGCCGGAAGGCGGCTCATGTCAGCAATAGAACCTAAGTTCTTTTCAAGTTTTGCACGTACACGATCGACTTGAAGACGTTCACGCTTTGACAAGGTGTTAAACGTTCCATCTTCCTTCATCTTGTCGATGTTAGACATCTTCTTGATCGCCTTGCGGATGGTCACGAAGTTGGTCAACATACCTCCAGGCCAGCGCTCTACGATGTAGGGCATATTTAACGCCTTGGCGGTTTCGCCTACGACCTCTTTACCTTGCTTTTTCGTGGCAACGAATAAGATCTTGCGGCCTGAACCGGCGATCTTAGCCATAGCTTCAGTCGCTGACTGTAGCTTTCGTTGGGTCTTTTGCAAGTCAATGATATGGATGCCATTGCGCTCCATATAGATGTACGGAGCCATGTTTGGATTCCACTTGCGAGTCAAGTGACCAAAGTGGACACCTGCGTCGAGAAGTTGTTGAATTTCAGGCGAGTTTGCCATATTGTTTGGGGTTTACTTTCACTTAATTCAACCAGACAGTAGCGCTATGCGATCTGCCTAGTTTGGATACTAAACCAAATACTCCTGCGATTAACGCTTGGAGAACTGGAAACGCTTCCGCGCTTTCTTTTGACCGAACTTCTTACGTTCTACCATACGTGGATCACGCGTCATGAGGCCGTCAGGCTTCAATAGAGGACGGTATTCTGGGTTGATGCTCACCAAGGCACGTGAGATGCCCAATCGGATGGCTTCAGCTTGGCCAGTGATACCACCGCCTTCAACATTCACCTTCACATCATATTTGCCCAACGTTTCCGTGATGGCAAATGGTTGGTTCACTTTGTACTGCAATTGTGCTGTGCAGAAATAGTTGCTTAAATCACGCTTGTTCACGGAAACATTTCCGGTTCCTTCTTTGATATAAACACGAGCGACTGACGTTTTACGGCGGCCAATGGCGTGAGAAGAAGTGGTAGACATATACTTAACCGAGCTTAGGCGTTGATTGATACAGGTTGTTGGGCTTCGTGCGGGTGCTCTGCACCAACATATACGTGCATGTTGCGGAACAAGACACGACCCAAACGATTCTTTGGCAACATACCGCGCACGGCTGTCTCCAAAACACGCTCTGGATGCTTAGCTAATTCCATTGCAGGCGTGCTGAACCGCTGGCCACCTGGGTAGCCTGTGTAGCGGATGTACTGCTTCGTCTCCATTTTGGATCCGGAAAGAGTTACCGCTTCAGCATTGATGACAACTACGTTATCACCGCAGTCTGCGTGAGGAGTAAAGTTGGGCTTGTGCTTACCACGCAAGCGTGAAGCGATCAAGGAGGCCACGCGACCCAATGATTGTCCATTGGCGTCAACAACGATCCAGGATTTCTGGGCCGTCGCCTTGTTGGCAGAAATTGTTTTGTAGCTAATAGTATCCACTTTTCAGCAATATTTTTTGGGGCTGCGAAGATACGCACTTTTAATGCAAATAGCCAAAGGTTCAATGGCCTGTAATTGCAAAGTACCTTAGGGCTTCTCAAAAACACTCTCTTTTCATGCGCTTATTACGCCCCTATCTTCATCTATCTATCGCCTTTTCCCTAGCAATTACAGGTCTTAACGCTCAAATCATACAACGTTGTGGCAGTGATGAACAGCTGGCTAGCGAAATGCAAAATAATCCTCGCCGAGCGACCCTATTAGAGGAAACGGAAGCCTTGATGGAGGCACAAATGGCGCAAGACGCTTCGGGCACAGAATCCGTCCTTCATGTGATTCCTGTCGTCTTCCATGTGATCTGGTACGATGAAGGGGACAATATCAGCGAAGCACAGTTGCTAAATGCCCTCGAGATTCTCAACGAAGACATGAGGCGGATGAATCCTGATACGGCTTTACTGAGAAGCATCTTTAAGCCCGTCGCCGCCGACATGGAAATCGAGTTTCGAATTGCAAAAAAAGACCCCGCCGGAAATTGCAGCAACGGCATCACACGCACCCAGTCAAATTTGAGCCTAGTGGCAAACAACAATGTGAAAGCCCTCATCGGCTGGGACAACACCAAATACCTCAACATTTGGGTCGTTAGCAACATTAACCTATCTGGCACCACCCCAGGAAGTATCACGCTGGGGTATTCGGCCTTCCCATACAATGGCATTCCCATGACCCAAGATGGGATTGTGATTCGGCATGATAATTTGGGGAGCATCGGCACATCTGCCGGTACACGCCACCGGACCCTCACCCATGAGGTGGGCCACTATGTAAACCTCTACCACACCTTTCAGGGAGGTTGTAGCCAAGGAGATAACTGCTACGACACACCACCCGTTGCCAGTTCCTCGAATGGCTGCAACAACAGCACCCAGAATACCTGCAGTAATGACAGCCCCGACCTTCCTGATATGGTCGAAAATTACATGGACTACAGCGATGATAATTGCATGAATACCTTCACTCAAAACCAAAAGTCTCGTGCCAAGTCGGTGTTGAACAATCTCAATCTTCGCGGCAAGCTCTGCACGGCGGCCAATCTCGCTTTCGCCGGAGTGGACGGCAATTCGGTCACATGTTCCCCCGTGGCAGATTTTACTGTTGACCGAACGCTTATCTGCACGGGTGAGCAAATCCAATTTACTGACTTGTCCGCATACCAAACCTTGACAAGCTTCCATTATACGATCATGGATCAATATGGGGGCAATCAAAAGCACATTATTACTGCCAATCCGCTGCTTACTTTTAATGCTGACGGAGTCTATGACGTGAAGTTGGAAATTCAGAATGCGGCTGGAAATAGCATGAAGCAATTCAGCCAAATGATTACTGTCCGACCAGCGGGCGGAACTACCTACAGTCCTTTCTTCTCCGCCGAAATGGAAAACCCTCTCCCAAATGCCATTTGGACAGTAGAGAATAATGGGGACAATATTCAATGGGTAAGAACCAGTGCTGCGGCCAAAACCGGATCCTACAGCTATGTCTTAGATAACTTTAATGTTGCAGGTACCGGTGGTGGGGACGCGCTCATTGCAGGCCCCATTGCCTTGTCCAATGTGACCGCCAACGTGCTGAAGTTCAGCCATGCCTTCGCACGGAAAACCTCTTCAGACAATGATCAATTAAAAATTTTCACGAGTATAGACTGCGGATTAACCTGGTCATTAGCGCGTTTGGTTCCGGCATTTCAACTCGGAATTTCTACTTACCAGCCCAACCTTCTTTATATCCCTGCAGCGGCTGATTGGAAGGAAACCTCCGTTACGCTGACGGGCCTAAATAACGCCACTTCGCTGATGATTAAATTTGAATTGGTCAGCGGTGGAGGCAATAATCTCTATCTCGATGATGTCAGATTTAGCACAACCTTGGGGGAGGATGAACTCGTAGAGACCCGCATGCACATTGCTCCGAATCCAAGCTCTGGGTCGAGCAATCTAAGCTTGCCCATGGCGAAGGGGACGGTCTTTATCCAAGATGCAACAGGCCGGGTGATACATGAACTGCAGGTAAGCCAAGCAGATATTCAACTTCCAACGATGCCTGCGGGAACCTACTCTGTTTGGTGGCTATTCGATAGTCAACGTCAAGGATTAGCGCGTTGGATTGTTCTGCCATAAAGGGTTGAAGGGTTGAAGGGTGAAAGAGGGGAGCATTAAACGCTTATTCTCTTTTACCCTATTGTTTTGATTTGGACCTTCGCTGCGCGCCGAATCTTGTCCAAAGTTTCCCGCCCTTCAACTCTTCAACCCTTTCCCCTCTACCTCAATTCTAGGAGATAGGTGTCCGGATTAGGCAATTGCAAGACCAAGGGGAAACGTTCAGGATATTTTTGAATCGCCGGCACCACATAGCGACCAATGGCTGAGTAGCCCAGCTGATCTACCACCACATGGGTAACCCCTTGCTCTTTTAAGCGCTCGATGAAGGCCGCATTGTCCTCTAGCGAAGGAAAGCGAACGCAGGGCCTTTGAGCATATAGGTAGAACATTGCCGGCTTATAGGTGGCAATAATTGCATCTGAAGGAAGATTATTGCTCACGTAGCGACCCAAGTTAAAGTAGTTCATGTATTGAGAACCGACGGGATCTTGGCTTGTGGCTCGCAAGGTGCTCACCGCAGAGAGTTGGATCAAAGCCATCCCGGCTAAAACATAGGGTGAGGCAATCCATTTAGGACCATTAAGTCTGATTTGAGCCCACTTGAGTGCCTCCATAGCCCCAACCGCGGCAGAAAGCAGAAGAAAGGGAATCAAAGGCTGCATAAAGCGCACCCCAAACCAAACCTCTGGCCACAGCAAGAAAATAGCCGCTGATGCGGTCAAATATCCTGCCCACATCATCCGGAGCTTGGGCATTTTAAAAGATCCGTAGATAATGAGCGCGACGAATAGCGAACCATATAAAAAGAAGCCGGTGGGTTCTTCTTGGCTATAAACGACGTCCAATTTCGGAAATAGACCGTTTGGGATTTCTTGGCTTAGGTAACGCCATCCATTGGTCTTGATTCGATCCACCCAGCCCCCGAGGCTCAGTATGCCTTCTTCTGGTCGGTAGGGGTTTACTTGAATTAATTGCTCGAGGTAGGGGTTACCACCCAGAGCCTTGCCACGTAGAAACCAAGGAAGAGCTAATACGATGAAGCCCAGTCCATAGCTGACGGCCGCACTCCACTTTTTCTCAAATAGAAGATACAGGCCAATCCCAGCAATGAGGGCTAAACCTGCAGTCCGAATGTGGTAGGACATAGAACTCAACACGAGCATGGCCCAGAACCATGGGGATTGCCAAAATGGCTTTTCGCTGCTTCGCCATTTAACTAGGCAGGACAAGGTTGCCACGGAAAAGAAGAGGAAGGGAATTTCGGACATCAAGATGGTCGACGACCGAAGTAGGTGGGCATTCAGGAGGGTTAAGCCGAGGACAACCCATGAAAGAATGTGATTTTGGGTCATTCGCTGGAAGAGGCGTTGGAGCATGAAAAGTGCCCCTAAAAAGAGTAAGCCATTCATCCATTTTAGAAAGTCAAAACTGTCCGAAACGGTCATAAACACGGCCAATAAAACTGGATAGCCCGGAGGAAAGTGGCTGGCGGAAGGGGCTCCGGGGAGGTGGATGTCCGTATATCCTTGGCCCGAATGAATCGACTGGCCGAGAATGTAATAGCCTGCATTATCGCCACCGAGGTCCAATTTGCTATCGAAAATAGCGAAGTAGCAGACTAAAAATCCTAGGGCGATCCATAGGTCGGACTTTTTGAAAGGAAGGCGGTGTAAAAGATTATTCATAGCCTGACGAAGGTAAAAATCTTGGACCGCCCCACACAGGGGTTTCAAGGTGGATAAATAAACTCCTACCAATTTGGTAGGAATTAATATCTTTGCAGTCCATGGATTCATCTCAATTGCTTCTGCTCCTTCTTTATTCCGGGGTTATTTTGGCTCTCTTTTTTAAGCGAGTTAAGCCGGTCCATGCTTTTGGTCTAGGTGGCCTACTCCTGATATTCTCAGGGCAACTATCTGCAGCAGAACTGCTCTCGACGCTCACTACCCCATCGCTGCTCATCCTATTTATTTTGATGATTCTCGCGGGGGCTTTACAGGCTCGCCTCGGGCTATCACAACGCATGGATCGCTGGATACAGGATGCACGGCCACGAAGTTTTTTCCTTCGGGTACTCCCCGTCACAGCGCTCTTGTCTTCGGTTCTAAACAACACCGCGGTTGTTGCCTTATTCATGGGCCCCATTCGGCAATGGGCCATCCGTCAGCGATTGGCCCCATCCACTTTTTTAATGCCCTTGGCCTTCGCAGCGACGCTCGGCGGCATGCTTACAGTCATTGGAACGTCGACCAACTTGGTGCTCAACGGATTGCTTGAAGAAAATGGCCTGCGCATTCTACATAGCAGTGACTACCTCCTTCCGGGAATGTTGGTTGTAGTTCTTGGCGTTTTGGCGATGGTCTTTTTGGCCGAAACAATCCTTCCCAAAAACCTGGTGGACAGCCATGAGAAATCCCGTGAATACACCGTCGAAACTAGGGTTATTCAGGGTAGTACCTACGCGGGCCGGACAGTTCAGGAAGCCGGGCTGCGGCAAGTTCATGGACTATACCTAGTTGAGATCCTGCGCGAAGACCGCTTGATTGCACCCGTTTCACCCTCTGAGATGCTCGAAGCAGGCGATCGTTTGTTTTTTGCAGGGGCTCTGGATGCCGTCAGGGAACTCACCCAGTCGAATTCGGGCTTAGCTCTCCCGCAAGAAGAGCTGACGCAGGGTGCGGCCTCGAGTGCTTTGGTCGAAGTTATGATACCACCAGGAAGCGACTTAGTTGGAGTTCAGGTTCGAGAATCTCAATTTAGACAGCGCTTTGATGCGGCCATTGTGGCGGTTCATCGACGCGGAGAGCGCATGCAGGGGCGGATCGGAAATATGCACTTGGAGGCCGGCGACTTACTCCTGGTCATTTCCGGCTCGCGGCATGCGGAACTCATGGGTGAATCCTCTCATCTCTACAGTCTAAGTAGTCAAGCTCCCTTAGCCCCGTTGAGCACTTGGAATAAGGGTGTTCTTAGCCTGGCAACTCTATTCTTGACCTTCGCATACGCCATGGATCGGTTGGACTTTTTGGCCACCTTGGCAGGTCTGGCAGCTATTCTAGCCAGCGTGGGATGGCTAGGCTGGAATGATGTGAAGAAGTCCTTGGATTGGGAGTTAATGGTCGTCTTGATGTGTGCTTTGGGTTTCTCAAAGGCGCTGATGGATTCAGGGCTGATCCAAATGGCCTATGAGCAGCTTCCCCAAGGAGCTATTGAATCCCCTTTTGCCTGGCTCGTGGTCATCTTTGGACTCACAAGTCTTCTAACAAATTTGATGACCAACGTAGCGGCCGTCGCCCTTATGTTTCCCTTGGTAGCCATCTGCCTTGACGGGCAAACCGACCTCTCCGCAACCCAAGGCTTTTTAGCCTTGGCCTTTGGAGCGTCCAATGCATTCCTCACCCCGTTTGGTTATCAAACCAATTTGATGGTCATGGGGCCAGGTGGCTACCACAGTCGTGACTATCTCACATTTGGCGCTTGGATAACTGCCGTGTATTCGGTCGCCATTTTGACCTATTTATATTTTTTAAGCGTATGAAATCTTCGGAACATATCGTTCGCCAAGCCTACCAAATTCAAGTGGCGGACCGGGAGAAATCAATGGGTCAAACGGGCCGTGTGCTCTGGTTTACCGGCTTGAGCGGCAGCGGAAAAAGCACCCTGGCCAATGAAGTGGAAACCTTGTTGCATGCACAGGGTCGGCATACTTTTTTATTGGACGGTGATAATCTGCGCCATGGACTTAACGGAGACTTGGGATTCACGGAAGCCGATAGAACAGAGAACATTCGCCGCGTGGCGCAAGTCGCGAAGCTAATGGCTGATGCCGGCCTTGTAGTTTTGACGGCCTTTGTGAGTCCATTTGCCGCGGATCGCGAAAAGGCCCGCCAAATTGTAGGCCCTCATCGCTTTGTCGAAATCTATGTGGACTGCCCATTAGACGTTTGTGAGTCACGGGATGTCAAAGGCTTGTATGCCAAAGCACGCCAGGGGCTCATCCCCGACTTTACAGGGATTTCTTCGCCTTTTGAGGCGCCAGAGTCACCCGAAGTTCATATTCACACGGACCGCCATGATTTGGCCCAATGCCGTCAAACTATTGTTGATTTTATTCTGTCATGATTTACGACCACCTCGATGAACTAGAAGCGGAAGCGATGTTCATCATCCGCGAAGTATACGCCCAATTTGACAACCCGGGTATCCTGTTTTCGGGAGGCAAGGACTCCATTGTGGTGAGCTACCTTGCTCACAAGGCCTTCGCTCCTGCCAACCTCCCCTTCCCTCTTGTCCATGTGGATACAGGGCACAACTTCCCCGAGGCGATTGCCTTTCGTGATGCCTTTGTAGACAAAATGAAAACCCGCTTGATTGTGGGCTTGGTGCAGGATTCTATTGACCGCGGGACGGTCCAAGAGGAGACTGGGATGGCCGCAAATCGCAACCGCCTCCAGACTACGACCCTCCTGGAAACGATTGAGGCAAATCAATTTGACTGCCTCATGGGCGGTGCCCGTCGCGACGAGGAAAAAGCGCGCGCCAAGGAGCGCTTTTTTAGCCACCGCGATGATTTTGGCCAATGGGATCCCAAGAATCAGCGCCCTGAACTTTGGAACCTCTTCAACGGCAAAAGACGTCCAGGGGAGCACTTCCGGGTATTTCCGATTTCGAACTGGACAGAAATGGATGTCTGGCACTATATCCGCCGCGAAGGAATTGAACTTCCAGAGCTCTACTTTGCCCGTCCCCGTCAAGTGATTTGGCGCAGTAATTCTTGGATACCAGTGAGTGACTTTATCACCCTACGTCCCAGCGAAATCCCCCAAGAAAAAATGGTACGCTTCCGCACCTTAGGTGACATTACAATAACCGGCGGATTAGAATCTGAAGCTACTGTATTGGACGATGTAATTCGCGAGATCGAAACCTCTCGTCAAACAGAACGGGGCAACCGCGAGGACGATAAGCGCAGCGAAAACGCGATGGAAGAACGCAAAAAAGAAGGCTATTTCTAAGCCCAATATCGACTATGAACCTACTACGATTTACTACTGCTGGCTCCGTTGACGACGGAAAATCTACCTTGATTGGCCGCCTCTTATTTGACTCGAAAAGCGTTTACATCGACCAGATGGAGGCCATCGAGAAGAGCTCTCAGCGCAAAGGCTTGGAGCGTATTGATTTTAGCCTCTTGACGGATGGTCTAAAGGACGAGCGTGAGCAAGGCATCACCATTGACGTGGCCTACCGTTACTTCGCCACCCCAGCTCGAAAATTTATTATTGCCGATACGCCGGGTCATATTCAATATACCCGAAATATGGTCACTGGGGCGTCCACTGCGGACGCGGCCTTGATTTTGGTGGATGCCCGCCATGGAGTTGTCGAGCAGACCCGCCGTCACAGTTTTATTGCGGGTTTGTTGGGCATCCCAAACATTATGGTCTGCATCAATAAAATGGACTTGGTTGATTTTAACGAGTCTGCATATGACGCCATCGTTGCTGATTACGCATCCGTGCAGACTGCCGCCGGGCTAAAGCATGTGGCCTTCATTCCTATTTCGGCTCTTCTTGGAGATAATGTCGTGGATCCGAGTCCGAATATGACTTGGTATCAGGGACCAACCTTGCTCCATCATCTAGAAACGGTAGAAGTAGATCGCCCAGAGTCCCAAAGTGATTTTCGCTTTCCTGTTCAGACCGTCATTCGTCCCCACTCAGCTATGCATCATGATTTTCGCGGCTACGCAGGACGAGTGGCTTCCGGAAGTATCTCTGTGGGGGACCGGATTGAGGTGCAGCCTTCGGGTTTAGAAAGTCACATCGCCCAAATCCACCTGGGGGCTCAAACGCTTGAAACGGCACACACCGGGCAATCCGTCGTACTCACCTTAGTGGATGATGTAGACATTTCCCGCGGGGATACCCTCTCTGCCGGAACAAGTCCTCAATTGAAGCAAACCCCAGCGGCAACCTTGTGTTGGTTGGACAATAGTCCCCAGCGCCCAGGGGCCAAGTTTGTGATTCGTCATGGCAGTGCGGAAGCGCGTGCTATGATCAACCATGTCCAAGGGGTTCTAGATATCAGCACTTTGGAGTTTAAAGAAAACCCCCAACCCCTGAGTACCAATAGCATTTCCAAAATTCAGTTAAAGACAACCAAGGCACTGGTCATGGACCCTTACACAGAAAACCGTGTGACGGGTTCTTTCATCCTAGTGGATGAGGGAACAGGCGCTACGGTCGCTGCAGGCATGCTATCTTGAGGTATGGC
>JAQWXR010000027.1 GCA_029254375.1 Schleiferiaceae bacterium
ATTGCGCTGAAATTTTCCCCTGACGTGCTGGAGTCCCTCCGTGAAAGCCATGCCGCCATTTTTAAAGGCGCCTATTTGAATCCAATCCACTGGGGCGGCGTGTATTTAGATAATTCTGCCAGCCCTAAAGAAATACAGAACTGGATTAAAACCAGTTATAATCTTGTAGTTGCTAAATTGCCTGTTGCACAACGGAGCCAATACCCCCCTTTACCATGACAAAACGCCTGCTCAATTACTTTATCCAAGGCTTGCTTTACAGCGCCCCCATCGCCATCACACTATATGCAGTGTGGTCGCTGTTGAGTATGTTGGATCATATTATCCCAATCGACATTCCCGGATTGGGCTTACTCGCTTTGTTGATTCTCATTACCCTCGTGGGATTTTTAGGAGAATATGCACTGAAGCTACGCATAGTTAAATTGGTAGATGGCATGCTCGAGGGCCTGCCGTTGGTTAAGTTGATTTACTCTTCCGTTAAAGATGTCATGAAGTCGCTAACGGGCAAGAAAAAGGGCTTTCAGCAACCAGTATTGCTCCGTTTATCCAAGAATGATGAAGTTCGGAGAGTGGGTTTTGTGACCGATCAGACTTTGAAAGATTTAGGAAGCCCAAACAATGAGTTTATCACTGTTTATGTCCCGCACAGCCTGGCTATTTCGGGCCAAGTATTTGTCGTGCCAAATTCCTATGTAGAGCCTTTGAATGCCAAATCTACCGACGTGATGAAGTACATCATTTCTGGAGGTGTCACTGGATCCTAAACCCGAACATGTTTCGCTCGAATATTTCCTTCGAGGATACTCGAAACCAAGGTCATCACCATACTGAAGAGCAGGGCGGCCCAAAATCCTTGTACTGCAAATCCATCAACCCATTCGCTGGCAAGTAAGACCAATATGGCATTAATCGCCAAGAGGAATAAGCCCAAGGTGAACAAGGTCAACGGAATCGTAAACAGGATAAGCAAGGGACGCACAGTGACATTTAAAAAAGCCAAAGCCAGTGATGCCCAAATGGCCGTGGTAAACTCCGCCAATTCCACTCCAGGAAGTAGATACGCGGTCGTAAATACACTCAGAGTGCGAATTACAAACCGGGTCCCCCATCCTGGGCGCCCCACTTGAATCGTTGCAGTTGTTTCGTTCATCCAGGAATTTTTAACAAAAGTCGCACCATATACCCGAGATTAGCGCAAAATATTCCTGTTTCGAATGAGATTTACCTTTTTCCGCGTTCTCGCTGGCTTCTCCTTGATGAGTGCTTGTTCCCTTTCTGAAACTGCCATAGATCCTGCGCATATGCCCCTAGATCCCCACTCCTACGCCGACCCTACAGAAGCGGTTGTGACCCATTTAAGTTTAAACATCACTTCGGTGGATTTTGATGCCCACGTGCTGCAGGCCTTGGCGACCTTGACCTTTGACTGCCAAAAAGCGGATACCTTGCGCTTGGACACGTATGGGTTGGATATTCAGGACGTTCGGGCTACGGGCGAAGGCTTTGGCGAGGCGGTTTTGCGCTTTGCCGCCGGGCGCCAAGATGACATATTGGGAACGGAATTGCTCATCTTCCCGGAAGAGCCCGTAACGGGATCCTATACCGTGACGATTTGGTACAAAACCAGCCCTGACGCCAAGGCTCTCCAATGGCTCCGTCCCGAGCAAACCAATGGCAAGACCAAGCCTTTCTTGTTTACCCAGAGCCAGGCCATTTTGGCCCGCACCTGGATTCCCTTGCAAGACAGCCCGGGTATCCGATTTACGTATGAAGCCCGCGTTCAAGCACCTGAAGGTTTGATGGCGGTCATGAGCGCTTCCAATCCTCAAGCTGTTTCAGAAGACTCCCGCTACTACTTTGAAATGAAGCAGCCTATTCCCTCCTATTTGATGGCCTTGGCTGTAGGCGATTTGCGTTTCCAGGCCACGGGTCCGCGCACCGGTGTATATGCTGAATCTGCCATCCTCGAGGCCTCCGCCTGGGAATTTGGCGAGACGGAAGCCCTCATTCAAGCAGCTGAAGCCCTCTACGGCCCCTACCAATGGGAGCGCTACGACCTCCTCGTGCTACCCCCCTCCTTCCCCTTTGGTGGCATGGAAAACCCGCGCTTGACCTTCTTGACGCCCACCGTCATCGCGGGCGACCGCTCCTTGGTCGCCTTGATTGCCCACGAATTGGCGCATTCTTGGTCTGGCAACTTGGTAACAAACGCCACATGGAACGACTTCTGGATCAACGAAGGCTTCACCGTGTACTTTGAAAACCGCATCATGGAGGCTGTCTATGGTGCAGACTATGCGGCCATGCTGCAATCTCTTTCGCACAGCGATTTAACGGCCGAAGTAGCCGACTTCATGGAGAATGCTCCTGACGATACCAAATTGGGCATTGATTTAAGTGGCCGCAATCCTGATGACGGGGTTACTACCATCGCCTATGATAAAGGCTTCCACTTCTTGCGTCTCATCGAATACACAGTCGGACGCGAAGCATTTGACGGCTTTTTGAAAGACTATTTCGCGTCCTATACGTTCCAATCTATGACGACGGAGCGTTTCATTGCACACCTCAAAGTCAGCCTGCTAAGCGATGCCCAGTGGGAGGGAATTGGGGGCGATCAATGGGTGTACGGAACGGGCTTACCCGCTAATTGTCCGGTCGTGGAACCCGCATTCTTTACCGCAGTTGACGCGGAGGCTGCACGATTCCTGTCCGATGGCACTCTGCCCACAGAAACAGACACCTGGAACACACACCAGTGGCTCCGCTTTTTTAAAGCTTTGGATGGTTTACAAGATGAGTCTGCACATGCCCTCGATAAGGCCTTCCACTTTACACAATCTAGGAACTCGGAGATCTTTACAGCATGGGCTGTTCTGGCCACCCAAGGGGGCCTGGTTCAAACGGAATTAGATGCTCAAATAGAGAGATTCTTAATTCGCGTAGGACGTCGTAAATTTTTAAGCCCCATATACCAAGCGCTGGTAGAGGCAGATCGAAAAGACCTTGCCATTTCCATCTATCAAAAGGCCCGCCCAGGCTACCACGCCGTGGCCCAGGAGACTTTGGATAAGCTTCTTGGGGTAGAAGGGTAGAAGGGTAGAAGGGATTAAGCATTCTTTAACCCTTCTACCCTTAAACTCTCTACCTCATGGCCTTGCTACCCACACCTTGCCGAGGCGCTGGCGGTAGACGTTGAGTTCGGCGTCGTTGGGGCGTTCGGGCAATGGAAGCACGACACGGAACATCCCGTTAACTTCCATCGTACGCACCGAGTACCCTTGGCC
>JAQWXR010000035.1 GCA_029254375.1 Schleiferiaceae bacterium
ATGGCACGCAAGTACGGCATGGTGCAGGGCAGTTTTTTAGAGGCACTGTCTGAAGACGTTAAACAGCCTGCAGCCTGGGGAAAATCTGAAAATTTTGTTCACCTCAGTCGCTATGCGGAAGGGCTAGAGCGTTGGATGAAGATTTGGCCCAGCGCGCAATTCCACGTGCGGATCTATGAGGAGTTTTTCCGGGACGAATCAGAAACCTGGGCGGAACTCTGTCAGGCACTGAATCTAACACAGGAGCCGCTTCCCGAGCAAACAAGAGTCTTCGAAGGCCAAGATCCAGCTTTTCCAGGAATACAGCGATGGATTATGCAATCTCCTTTGGGTCGCAGCATAAAATCCATGCTGCCGGAATGGGCGAGGGGACGCGCGATCAAAGCCCTCACCACCAAAGAAGCCCTTCAACTAGGTGACCACGATCGCAGCGAGGCCTGGGCCTACTTTGAAGCCGATCGAATTAAATGCGAAAGCCTCCTAGGCCGACCGCTATCTTTGTGGACTTAAGCTCTCTTCCTATGGATGCACAATCACAGACTCTCCTCCGTTTCCTCTATCAATGGCGTAAGCCCCTGTTCATCGCTCCGGTGATTGCAGGCGTCGTCGCGGCCATTGCCTCGATGTCAATTTTTATTGATCCATTGTATGAATCCGTGGTGACCGTTTTCCCTGCGACCACCAATTCGCCTTCCAAGGCCCTTTTACCTCAGAATTCCTACCAAGACGAAGACTTTTTGGAATTTGGCGCAGAAGAGCAGGCGGAACAATTGATTCAGATTCTAAATTCTGACGCCATTTTCGATACCATTGTGGATCGGTTCGAGCTCATTCGTCATTACGATTTAGACAGCACCTCAAGAACGCTCCGTACAGACCTCTGGGAAGAGTTTTCGGACAAAATCAGTTTCCAGCGCACGCAATTCATGTCCGTGGAGATCAAAGTGCTCGATACGGATCCTCAAATGGCTGCGGATATCGCCAATGCCATTATTGACCTTTTGGATCGTGCCAAGAGCCGGATTCAACGGAGCCGCGCCCAAGTCGGTTTGAACATCGTCCAACACGAATACGATAAGACCCGCGAGGACATGCGGCGGATGGAGGATGAGATCAAAAGCCTTCGCAAGAAAGGGGTTCACGAGTATGAAGGTCAATCCATGGTAATTAGTGATCAGCTCGCTACAGCCATTGCGGAAGGCCGCCATAAATCAGCCATTCAAGAATTGCGCAATACGTTGGATACCTTGGCCAAATACGGGGGTCGCTACGTTTCGCTTCGCGATGAATTGCATCTGAGAAAAGAAGAAGAAGTCAAGCTTCGTACCAAACTAGACCAGGTACGTGTTGACGCGCAAGTACTACTACCGGCTACACATCGCGTCAATGCAGCACGTCCAGCAGATAAGAAAAAGTACCCAATTCGCTGGCTGATCTGTGCGGTTAGTGCCATTGCGGCTTTTGTCTCTACGCTCATGGCCATTTTGCTTGCCAACACATGGAAGGACCTACGCAGTCAGCTTCCTTCCTAAGCGGAAGAAGCGGCCTCTACTGGGCTATAACCCTTGCTGCAGTGACGGCCGGGGTTGTGCTGTCGGAAACATACCTACTCGCCGCTCTGCCCTTTATCTTGCTCATGGTGGCCTGGGCCTTCTATTCTTTAAATAGCCTCCTGCTATGCCTCGTGGCCATCACGCCCCTGTCGATTACCCTAAAAGACCAGGGGTTTAATGTGGGTTTGAGCCTGCCTTCCGAGTTGATTCTCGCAGGGGTTAGCCTTTTTCTTTTGCTGCGCTTCTTGCAAAATGGGCAACTGCCTTGGAAAGCATTAAAGCATCCCGTGGGGATGGCGATTATGCTGCAGTTGGGCTGGATGGGCTTTACCATCTTGACTTCGGAGATGCCTTTAGTGTCCTTCAAGGCCTGGATTTCTCGGATCTGGTTCGTTGTCCCTCTCTTTTTTGCGATGCTAGAAGTTTTCAAATCGCCCAAGTCTCGTGACTGGTTTTTCCCTTTATATGCGTTTTCACTTGCTGCGGCTAGTTTGTATACCATGTATGTACACAGTCAATATGGTTTTTCCAAAGAGACATCTACTTGGGTCATGTTCCCTTTTTACAAAGAACACACGGTGTATGGAATGGCGCTCGCCTTTGTGTTTCCATTTGCTTGTTATCGGGCCTTTAGGCGCCAAAGCCTTTTGTCGCAGGTTATTTTCTCTGGGCTTCTGCTGGTTCTCACGGCGGCCATCATTCTCAGCTATACACGTGCTGCATGGCTCAGCGTAATCGCTGCCGCAGGGGTTTACGCTTTAATTCGCCTCAAGATTTCCCTACGGTTTTTTCTTGCCGCTGTTCTTTTTGTGGGCATGAGCCTGTGGGCGACCCAGGATCAATGGATTCGAATCTTTACAAAGAATGACACCGTGTCTTCAGACAACTTTAGGGAGCACGTTCAGTCGGTATCCAATGTGAGCACGGATGCTTCAAATCTGGAGCGAATCAATCGGTGGATGTCTGCCCTTCGGATGTTTTCAGTGCGACCGCATACCGGCTGGGGAGCGGGGACCTACCAATTTCAATATGCTCCATTTCAGCATTCTTCCGAAATGACCATTATTTCGACCAATGAGGGCTCTATGGGGAATGCACACAGTGAGTACATCGGACCCTTGGCGGAACAAGGTTGGCCTGGGTTCTTGGCCGTGATTATTTTCATGTGGGCATTATTCAAAACGGGATTTCGGGTGGTCCTTCGCTTACCTGAAGGGCAAGACCGAAGTTTGGCGCTCATGGCCTTACTAGGCCTAATCACCTATTATACCCATGGCGTTTTAAATAACTTCCTGGATTCGGACAAAGCCGCAGTCCTCGTTTGGGGAGCGGCGGCCCTTTTGGTCTATTTAGACCTTGAATGGAGCGAAAAGAAGAATTAAGGATTTCCTCTAACGGGCATGTTCTCCCATGAAAGCGTAAAGTTTACGCTTAGCAGGAAGATCCTGGCATTTTTGAATATATCGAGTCGTAAAGGCCCTCATATATTGAAATGGCAGGGGTTTCTTAAAAAAAAATAGTCTCTTAAAATGTAGATTTTACATTACATTTAGCAACGTTTAACATTCTAATAACACCTAAATGAAACGCAGAGCAAATCTTTTTGCCCTTATTGCGTTGGCATTTTTGTCTATTTCTGCTTTCTCGCAGAATGTGACAGGAGTGGTAACTGATGCATCTTCGGGCGAGCCTCTTCCTTCCGTATCCGTGAAGGTCAAAGGCACAGACAATGCAGCGATCACCAACTTCGATGGTAAATACACCATCAAAGCTGGCAATGGCGCAGTATTGGTATTCTCTTCTTTGGGATATTCATCCCAAGAAGCTTCTGTCTCCGGAACTTCCCTAAACGTGGCCTTGGCTGTTTCATCCAACAAGTTGGACGAGGTAGTGATTACCGCTTTTGGTATTTCGCGCGATAAGAAGTCAGTCGGTTATGCCATCCAAGAAGTAGGTGGTGCCGAAGTAAGCAAAGTGAAGGACGCCAACTTTATGAGCTCCCTTTCAGGTAAAGTGGCTGGTGTGAATATCCGCCAGTCTGGTACCATGGGAGGTTCAGCAAACGTGGTTATCCGTGGTTACAAGTCTTTGACAGGTAACAACCAGGCTTTGTTTGTAGTAGATGGTATCCCCATCTCGAACCAAATCACCAACACTGGAAACCAACAAACAGGTCGCGGTGGCTATGACTACGGTAACGCAGCCATGGATATCAACCCAGAGGATATCGAGAAGGTCAGCGTATTGAAAGGTGCAGCTGCATCTGCTCTTTACGGTGCACGTGCTTCAAATGGTGTCATCTTGATTACTACGAAGAAAGGAGCTAAACGAAATGGCTTGGGTGTTTCTGTAACTAGCGGCTACACTGTAGGTTCAGTAAATCCTGACTCGTATGTGCGTTACCAGAA
>JAQWXR010000037.1 GCA_029254375.1 Schleiferiaceae bacterium
ACGCGGTCCAACTGATGTCTCACAGCGCCATGCCGGCGTATGATCAACCGGCCATCTTAGCGGATTACGCTGCGGCGAATGAAATAGATGCACAGCGCTGGTGGCTTCTTACCGGGGAACCTGCCGAACTCAACCGCCTGGCTCGAACTTCTTATTTTGCGGTTCTCGAGGCGGGCCAAGGGTGGGATGAGCACAGCTTTATTCATACCGAAAATCTCGTTCTCGTGGACCACAAGGGCCGCCTCCGGGGCTATTACGATGGGACCTCTGCCGAAGAATCTGCCCTCCTCATTGAGCACATTTCTTGGCTGCTGAAAGAGCGTTCATCGGACTTCCGAAAAACCGAAACTCAACCATGAAGGATCTGCGCGTCAACGCTTGGCAGGGTGACATCCACTGGGCAGATATAGCAGGCAACCTCTCCGATTGGGAGACGCGTTGGGCGGATGCTCCGGAAGCCGACCTCTATCTTCTGCCCGAAACGTTTGCCACCGGCTTTGCCACCCGCCCGGATGAATTAATGGCGGTAGCCGTTGACCCCGACGGTGGCGCGCCAGCCGCTGCCCTGCAGCGCTGGGCGCGCGACGTGCAGGCTTGGGTGGGCGGAACCGTTTTCGTCCGCGAGGAGAACGGTCGCTACCGGAACCGCTTCTTTTTGGCCGGTCCTTCCGGGGAAGTTCATACCTACGACAAGCGCCACCGCTTTAGCATTGCAGGCGAGGCGGAGTTTTTTGACTGCGGAGAGGATCGCGTGGTGGTGAATGTGCAGGGCTGGCGCCTGCTTTTGGCCATCTGCTACGATTTGCGCTTTCCCGTGTGGTTGCGCCAGACCCCAGGAGGCCCTGAGTACGATGGGATTTTAGTCCCCGCCAACTGGCCGGAAGCTCGGCAGTCCGCCTGGGACACGCTACTTCGAGCTCGAGCGATGGAAAACCAGTGCTATGTCCTGGGGGTCAATCGCATAGGGGAAGATGGATTCGGCGTGCAGCACATAGGTGGGACGGCCAGCATCGGACCCTGGGGCGATGTACTTGCTCAAGGGGAATCTGGCGAAGCAGGCTGGGTCACATCCTCCTGGGAAGCCGTGCATTTGGCCGCGGTCCGCAAGCGTTATCCCTTCCTGGGAGATGCGGATGCGTTTACGTTGGGCTGAGCGCCGCGCCGAAAAAAATGCGCTAATGAAACTCCCAGGAAATGGGATTATTGCGGGGTAATTCCCAGTGGGTTTCGACCTCCCAATTGGCTTTGATTTCGATTTTCTCCGTCGCGAAAATGCGCGTTTCTGGGCCTTGCCCGGACCAATAGTCTCCGGCATCGAGAATGCCATTGGCGTTGCAGTCATAGACCGCTTGGAGGGTGTAGGATCCGGGAGGCAGTCCGGTCAGGACTTCGGTATGCTCGGCGCATGGACGGTCGCTGGGCCACTCCGAGTAAATGCCTGTTTTGCCCTTTAGTTGGAGAATAAAAGGCAGGCCTTCCGGGTAGGAAAGTTCCCCGTCAACCGCTTGCCTGGGCCCACAGCCATGCGTCCAACTGAGTTTAAGGGTCCCCGAGCTGTCGGCGCCCCAAGGTTCCCATGCGAGAAGACTATCAGCTTTGGCCTTTTGGTCCATGAGCAAAATAGGAGGGACATAGTCTACAGGCCCCCAGTTTGTTTGCCAAGGGCTGTCCCAAGGGCGCCAGGTGTCAGTCAAGAATCCAATGGGAGTCAATTCCCCAGGACTAAGTTTATTGTTTCCATCTGCATCGGCGAAGGCTCGGATGGCATACGCTGTATCTGTGCGAAGGAAGGAAAATGTGTAATATCCGCTGTCGTTAGTGCGCGTGGCATAATTCGCGACCTGAAAAACACATGAATCGGAGATGGCATCACCCCCTCGCCAATGGTCTTGGGCGGGGTAGAGACAGACCGCAGCATCCTTAATGCCCTTCCCGGTCCAAGGATCCACTACTTGACCTTGAATTTCTCCAGAGTCGAGTGCATTCCCGGTAGAAAAAACCCACTGGATGCCTTTCAATACATTCCCTTCGTGCAAGTCGCGAATTGTATTTCCCCACTGAAAAACATAGGTGCTATTCTCCAAGAGGGGCTCCGGCCAAGTAACTATAAACGTTTTGCTTCGCAATTCGTAGGTCGTTCCTGAGGGTAAGGGAGGAGAACTCACAAAATTTTGCTGGGGAGAAGAAAGGACGACATATTCGTCAAATTTCCAAGAAGCTTCAAGAGCGCTGACATTGACAGAACCCTGTCGAATACTAGCCTCTTCAATATCGGGTGGCTTTTGATCCCTAGGCCCTCCATTGGGCGCCGCAGGCAAGGCACAACTGCCAACGGCCAGTGATGCCAAGAGAAAAATGCTTGAAAATGAGGGAACGGAGCACCAAAATTGGCTTTTTTGCATCATTTTTACTGCTTCTAAACTAACTACCGCACCCATGAAACGAATGTACGCACTCTTGATCCTGTTGTTAGGCGTCTCTTTTGGATCTCAAGCACAGACGTATTGTACAACTAATTTGTACACCACGGGATGTACGTTTGGTGACTACATCGATAACGCCAGCCTGAACAATGTAAACCAAACGGCTACAGGATGTTCAACTAATGGCTTTGCCGATTACACCACGGACACCATTATGGCGCAACAAACCGCCCAATTGAACGTGGGAATCACCACAGGATATTCTTCACAATGGTTTGCCATTTGGGTGGATGCCAATGACGATGGAGATTTCGATGATGCGGGTGAGCATTTATGGAGCGCACCAGCCGCAGGACCTGCAGCCGGCGTATTGTATTCCAATACCCTAGTGATTCCAAGCACTCTACCCATAGGTAACCACCGGCTACGTCTTCGTTGTAAGTGGAGCGGTACGGCACTCTTAGCGACGGATGCATGCACATCCTTTACATATGGTGAAGTACATGACTACACGGTCAATGTTGGAGCTCCTCCCGCCTGCCCCCAACCCTATTATTTAGTAGCTGGAGGAGCAACGGCTACGACGGCTTCCTTCTCCTACACCTCAACGGGTTCGACCTTTGAAGTGGAATATGGCCCCATTGGGTTTACACAAGGAACAGGAACAACGGTTACGGTATCCGGAACAACGGCATCCATCAGCGGATTGTCGGCGAATACCTGCTACGATTTCTACGTTCGTCAAAACTGTTCAGCGGCAGGAAATGGTTCCTCTTGGTGGAGTGGACCTATTGAAATCTGTACGCCTTGCGTCACGCAAACCCTACCAATGGCGGAAGACTTTACCAACTGGCCACCAAACTGTTTCTTTTTAACTGGTGGAAACAAGCAGTGGATCTCTTCCGGTGCAGGTGCTGCGCAGGCAGATATGGGTAACAGCTGGCAGTCTGGAGGTATTGGCTACATGACCACGGCTCCGATCAACTTGAACGCCCTCGCACGTGTTAAGTTTAAGTGGTCTCACTTGGCGAGCACTTGGGCGAATGAGCGCTTGGCTGTTTTGGCTCGTATTTCTGGCTCTACAACTTGGGATACGCTTTGGAGTAAAGCGGGTGCAAACTTTAACTCGAATGATGGCGCCACGTGGAATGCGGCAGGAAGTTTTGTTCAAGAAACGGTCAATCTTGACTCCACTATGTACTACGGTCAAGTGGCTGAATTCCGCTGGGTTGGTTTCTCCAATTGGGGAAATAACGCCTGGGTGGATGATATCAACATTGAACAACAACCTTCATGTCCCGAAGTCACTAGCCTTGGATTAACTGGCGTCAGTGATACGTCAGCGACGCTTTCATGGGCGAGTGCAGGAAATAGTTTTGTGGTTGAGTGGGGTCCAAACGGCTTCACCCAGGGTACTGGATTCATGGATACCGCCACATCTTCTACGTACATCTTGAATGGCTTGAATGGCAACACCTCGTATGATTACTATGTCTTGCGCAATTGTTCTGGTCAAGGAAATGGAAATAGTATTTGGGTCGGCCCGTACAGTTTTACGACACTGTGCTCCCCATACAATACCACCACTGGTTACAGTGAAAACTGGGATTTAGCGACTCCAGGGGACGCGCCAAGTTGTTGGACGATGTCTGCAACAGGATCTGGAAATAGCTGGTCAGTTCTGCTTCCTCAAACATGGAATATTCCGGCATACTCATCGCCGCATTACCTTTTGATGTCGGCCGGTTCCGCCACGAATGTGACTGCGATTTCGCCGATGTTTGGAGATCTACAGGGCAATGGAGCGCAAATTCGCTTGCGTGCGAATAAGCTATATAATTGGAGTCCGATTCAATTGATTGTGGGGACGATGACAACCCCGAGTAATCCAGGATCTTTTGCTGCGGTCGACACCCTGGCTTTGACGGAGTTCTGGAGCGAATACACCGTTGCCTTCCCGAATGTCCCAAGCGGCCATAATCACGTGGCATTGCGTATGATCGGTGGAACTTTCTATGACCTCGGTATAGATGATTTCCACTACGAAATTCAACCCTCATGTTTGCCTGCACAGAATGTTTCAGCGAGTCCATCGACTACCACGGCATTGATCGCCTGGGCGCACGGTGCACCGACGACCACAGGTTCCTATGTGGCTTGGGGTCCTGCAGGCTTCAATCCAGGGACTGGAACTATTCCAAACATGGCATTAGCTAGTGGAAGTACGTATACAATTACAGGCTTGACTTCTGCATCGAATTATACGGTGTGGGTGGCAGATAGCTGTAGTGCAGGGAATATTGGCCCATGGCAGGGTCCTGTCAACTTTACCACAGCATGTTTGGCCGCTTCGATGCCATACCTAGAGAACTTTGATATCAGTCCTCTCGGATGTTGGGATCCAGTTGGTGGCACCCAGCTATTCACGAGTTATTCAAATGGCGCAGGCTACAGTATGCGCGGTAATTTCTGGGGTTGGACCTCAGGCAATTTTGCTGAATTGACTTCACGACCTGTGACGATTTCCTCCAATGCCCAAGCATCGTTTGATTGGAGTCACCAGTACATGACCTTCTATCCGAATGATCAATTGATTCTTGTGGCGCGCCCAACCACTTCAAGTTCTTGGGATACCCTCATCAACCTTATTGGTGCGAATTTCAATAGTACCGGTGCTGCTATAACCACTCCTGGACCTTTGGTGAATGAGTTGGCCTACTTGCCCACGTCGTACACGGGATCGGATGTCATCTTTAAGTTTATTGGAAACTCAGGCTATGGTCCAGATATATTCTTTGACAACTTCTTGGTGGAGGCCATCCCAACATGTCCTGATCCAGTTCCAGCTGCAGGAACGGTTACGAACACTTCTGCGGATGTCTCTTGGACGAGTCCAGGTAGCCCATTGGGTAGTTGTGTGATGTGGGGACCTGCCGGATTCTATAGCGGTACAGGTTCAGTGACTGGAACGACTGCTCACAATGTGAGTTCTACGTTTACAATCAACGGCTTATCTGCCGGAACAACCTATGACGTGTATGTGCGCGACTCATGTGGACCAACAGACTTCTCTGGATGGGCCGGACCAGTTACAGTGACAACCACGCTGTGCGCACCTGTGAACACCTGTACCTTCACCATGTACGAGATTGATTCGTATGGCGATGGTTGGAACGGCGGTCAAATCAGTGTGGAGCAGAAATCAAGCACAGGATGGACCACTATTTTCACCTTCGGTGTAGGATTTACAACCGGCTCCAGCTACACAGAAACAGCCAATCTCTGTGCAGGAGATTCTGCGCGAGTGATTGTGACCAACCCTGGTTCATGGTCGACAGAAATGGGCTTTGATTTGACAGGACCTTTTGGCGATACAGTGGCTAGCCATTCGCCAGGTACTAGCTTACTTTCATACCAAGTCTTAGGCAATTGGGTAGCACAATGTTCTGCCTGTGGCGTGCCTAGTGGGGTAAGCGCCTCGGCTCCGGCGTGCACAACGGCAACGGTTTCTTGGACCTCGGGTAGCCAAGCGACGGCCTCTACTGTAGAGTATGGACCTGCGGGCTTCACTCAAGGTCAAGGCACGACAGTGAGCGCTTCTGCTTCCGGCTCTTTGACCATGACAGGCTTGATGCCAGGCACGTCTTATGACGTGATGGTTCAAGATATCTGTAGTGGAACTACTTCTGGATGGAGTACAGCCGTGAGCTTCACCACAGCAAATGGTCCATTGCCCATGTTGAATCCAACATTCACGGTGACCAACATGAACCCTGTGACCATTCAGTTTACAGCCAATGCGAGCGGTCAAGACTCGGTTGCTTGGGCCTTCTCGAATGGCGCGATCCAAGGCGGTGACGCCGTTACGCAAACATTTGGCAGCAATGGTCCAGCCTTTGCAGTGGCGATAGCTTCGAATTCTTGTGGAATCGTAGCGGATACCGTTTACTTCACGGTAGGCATGGAGGATATCAACTTGACATCACTCCGTCTCTTCCCGAATCCTACAGCTGGTCAATTCACATTAGAATTTACCCACTTGGATGCAGAAGATGTGCACTTCCGCATTGTCACCTTGACGGGTGCGGTACTGAGCCAAAGCATGCGTCATGCCGACGCTGGCGTAGTACGCGAGAGCTTCGACCTAAGCAAAATCCCTACTGGAGTTTACTTGGTAGAAGTTCGGACCAATACTGGTTCAAGCGTGCGTAGAATCATCCTCGAACGCTAATTCAACTCGTCTAAACGCAGACGCTCCATCCCCCGTCCTGGTTTCAGGGCGGGGGATTTTTTATTCTGACGCCAAGGCTCGGGCATGAATGTGCTTGGCTCCAGCGTCTCGAAGGGCCCATCCCGCCGCGTTGAGGGTCGCGCCGGTGGTCCAAATGTCATCCCAAAGTTGAATACGAACACCCTTGGCGATGGGCCTTCCCGGGGTGAAGGCATCCACCATGAGGCTTGCCCTTTGGAGTTTATTTTGTTGGGCTTGTGCTGGGCGATGCTGTTTCAACAGGGCCTCGTTCCAAATTGGCAAATCCCACACTGTGGCTAATCCTTGACAAATCCATTCGCATTGGTTGTATCCGCGCTCCCTGCGTCGCTTGCTGGACAAGGGCATTGGAACCAGGGCGTCCACCATGGGTTTTGGATGTAGGAGGGCATATTGCTTTCCCAACCATGAGGCAAGTTCTGGATGCCCATCAAACTTGATTCGATGCATATAGGATTGCACTGCATCAAAATCTATCCATGCCTCCACGCTGTCGCAGCTAGGCAAGAGGCCCTGTTTGTTAATTACAGAAGCCAAAAGTTGGTCCGAACAGGTGGAGCAGAGATCTTTCTCGTCACCTTCGAGTATGTTAGGGCAAGAGATGCATGTTCTTGGGCAAAGTTTATCCAAAAAAGAGCGATAGAAAAAGTACATTTGTAGCCAAATATCTCTATATCATGAGTCAAGATTCGTCTGCTAAACGCCAACGCAACATTATTTTTTTACTTATCGCTCTCGTAGCGGCGCTCGCATACTTTGCGCTGACCCAAACGAATCAAGTGAATGATTTAGAAGAAGAAAAAGCGGCCTTAATCACTCAATTGGAGGATTACAAGCGCGATTTGGCCGCACAAACCTCTGCCAACGACAGCTTGAACGGCTTTATTGCTCAAGAAACTGTCCGACTGAATGCTATGATTGAAAAAGTAGAGCGCATCAATGCCGCTTCAGCTTCTCAATTGAAGAGCATGCGTGGAGAAGTATTCTCATTGCGCAAGAAGATTGCACGATTGACCGAACAAGTCGATTCGGTTAACCAAGCCTATGCCTCCTTGATGGTAGTCAAAGACTCTATTTCGACCGACCTCTTAGAAGAAGTTGGTAAAAATGAAGTTCTGACCGAATCAAACAGCCAGCTTTCGGGCGAGGTGGCCAAGGCCTCTAAGTTGCAACTGAGCAGCATTGAAGCTTCGGCATACAAAGTGAACAATAAAGGCGCGGAAAAGGCGAGTACTTCTGCAGGTAAGTCCAACCGAATAAAAGCCTGCATGACCATTGCGAAGAACCTCGTGGCGACTAAAGGTGAATACACCTTGTACTTGCGTATCAACACCCCAGACGGACGGGTGTTGGCGGCGGATGGAAAAGACCGCAGCATGGTTGTTAATGGCGAAACCATTCTTTTCAGCGCCTCACAAGTAGTGCAGTTTAATGGCGAACCCACGGGATGCTGTATTGTATTCAACGTGAAGACGGACCTCGCTCCGGGCACATACAAATTGGATGTGTATTCAGCTAATGAAAAAATCGGTGAGGCTCGTTTGGCCCTCAACTAAGCCGAAAACATGCGTATTATAAGCCTGAATGGGAATGGCATTCGGGCCAGTATAAAGAAGGGATTGGTCCGCTGGTGGGAAAGCACTGAAGCGGACCTTCTTCTTTTTCAAGAGGTTCGATTTGACGATGCCGAGTTCTTAGCCCAAACCTTTCCCGGCTGTTGGACTTGCCTCCATGCAGCCGAAAAGAAAGGATATTCCGGTGTCGCTATAGTTGCTAAACAAGCACCTGATAGTGAGCAACATGGAATGGGAAAACCGGAATTTGATCAAGAAGGCCGAGTGCTTAGAGTTGATTATCCGGACTGTACGGTGGTAAACGCCTATTTCCCTTCCGGGGCCTCCAAGCCCGAGCGCCAGGCCCTCAAGTTGGCCTTCTTAGGAGAATTCCGCCGCTATATCAATGCCATCGAAAAAGAAGGCAAGCCTGTGATTGTCGGGGCAGATTGGAATATGTGCCACCAAGCGAAAGACATTCACAATCCTATTCGTTTAGATGGGGTCCCTGGATTTAGCGCTCCCGAGCGGGAATGGCTTGATCAATTGCAAAACGCTGGCTGGAGAGATGCTTTTCGACTGTTCAACAATGAGGCAAATCACTACACCTGGTGGAGTTTGCAATCCCGCTCGAGGGAACGAAATATAGGTTGGCGCATAGATGGCTTTTGGCTTAGTCCAAATGCGGTGGAAGCGGCACGGCGTTGCGTCCACCTGAGTCAAGCCTTTCTTTCGGATCATTGTCCCGTGCTTTTGGAATGGGATTTGCCGACTACCTTTGAATAAACCTGACCCCTTCGCTATGCATTCTGTACTCCGTCTTCTCCTCATTGCTGCCCTTCCTGCCGCCTTGGCTGTTTCTTGTGTATCTCCCAAGGTACATGCCGAACTTCAATCGAGCTACGACCAAGTCGTCGCTGAAAATGAAGCCCTCAAGGTTCGCAGCGACAAAGCAGCTACGGCCTTGGTCGAATGTGAGGCTAAGCGCGCTCGGATCGATGAAGCATTTACTTCATTACTTCGCGATACAACGGCACAGGGTTCTCAGTATCGCAAGTTGCTACGTTCCTACAAGGACCTAGAAGCCAACTATGATTATGCATTGAAGAACAATAACTCTTTGGCTGCTGCCAACCTTCGTGAAAACAAGGCTATGCTGGAGCAAATGGAAAAAATTGCTCAGCGTTTGGCGAGCAAAGAAGATTCTCTCAAACGGGAACAGGATCGTTTAATTGCGGTAGAAATTGCACTCAAGTCCCGTGAGGCACGAGTGAATGAATTGGAAAGCCTACTCGCTCGCAAAGATTCAACGGCAGCATATTTCCGTCAGCGCATTGCGGATGCATTGCTCGGTTTTGAGAATCGTGGACTTACAGTCTCCATGCGAAATGGTCAAGTGTACGTGAGTCTCGACAATCGACTGATGTTTGCCTCAGGCTCATGGGATGTCCAAACGGATGGGGCCACAGCCTTGGCTCAATTAGCCAAAGTGCTTGCAGAAAATAAAGATCTTAAGATTGCCGTCGAAGGGCATACAGATGATGATGCATACTATGGTAAGACTTCCGTGAAGGACAACTGGGATTTAAGTGTGATGCGCGCTACCTCTGTGGTTAAAATTCTAGTCAACAAGGGCATTGAACCTCAACGTGTTCAGGCCGCTGGACGTGGTGAATTCATGCCCGTCGCAGCGAACGATAACCCTGAGAATAAGGCCCGCAACCGCCGTACGGAGATTATCATTACGCCCAACTTGGACGAATTGGTAAACTTGGTGGGGAACTAGAAAGGATTTTGCCTTGAGGCCTGGAATAAGATTAAAAGCTAGAAGAGTAAAAACGATCTAAAGCGTTTAATCTCTTCTAATTTTTCTGCAGACCTTCGCTGCTCGCCAGAACGCATCAACCCTAGCCGAACAATGCGCGGACCAAGTCCTCCATTTGGCGAACGGGAACAACGTGTACTCCTTGATGCAGTCCAGCCTTAATACCATTTTGACGAGCGCAGAAAAGATGATCAAATCCCAACTTTCCCGCTTCGTTAATTCGTTGCTCCAAGCGGTGAACGGGACGAATTTCACCCCCTAAGCCCACTTCTGCGGCAAAGGCCATTCCGACGGGAATGGGAATGTCGGCGTTGCTCGACAAAATAGCCGCACATACGGCCAAATCGAGCGCTGGATCCTCTACGCGTAAACCCCCAGTCACGTTAAGGAATACATCCTTAGCCCCTAAGCGAAACCCACAACGCTTTTCGAGTACCGCGAGGAGCATATTTAAGCGTCGGGTATCAAACCCCGTACAAGCGCGCTGAGGGGTTCCATAGACGGCCGAACTGACCAGGGCTTGAACCTCCACAAGGAGCGGCTGCATTCCTTCGCAGGGGACACCTACGGCGGAACCGCTTAAGCCTTCCTCGCGCTGGCCGAGCAACAAACCACTCGGGTTGGCAACCCCCTGTAGACCTTGGCCATTCATCTGGTAAATACCCAATTCTTGGGTGCTCCCAAAACGGTTTTTTAATGCTCGAAGCATGCGGAAAAGGTGGTGGCGATCACCTTCAAACTGCAGGACCACATCGACCATGTGTTCCAAGACTTTAGGACCGGCTAAATGACCATCTTTCGTGATGTGTCCGACGAGGATAACCGGAACATGGCGGGCCTTGGCATAGCGCAAGAATTCCGCCGTGGCTTCGCGAATTTGAGAGACGGACCCGGCAGCGGAATCGAGCTGTGGGTTGTGAGCTGTCTGGATCGAGTCGACGATGAGGACGGAAGGCTTAATCTGCTCAGCAGACTGCAAAATTTTGGACGTAGATGTTTCCGCCAAAACATGGCATCCTTTGCCCTCAAGTCCGACTCGCTCGGCACGCATCCGGATTTGTTGAGCGCTTTCCTCCCCGCTGACATAAAGAACTTTTTCGCCAAGGCCAAGCGCAATTTGCAAGAGCAGTGTGGACTTACCTATGCCGGGCTCACCCCCTAAAAGAACAAGGCTACCGGGGACTAATCCACCGCCTAAGACACGATCTAACTCAATGTCGCCTGTAGGGTGACGGTTCTCGGCATGGGGATCCACCTCGGAAAGGGGGATGGCCTTGGGCCGGTCCAAGCCACTCATTGATTCTGACCATGGCGCACTTGGGGTTTCACGCTCCAAAACTTCTTCCACTAGGGTATTCCAGGCATGACATGACTTGCATTGGCCCATCCATTGTGGATGTTGCGCACCACAGGATTGGCAGAACCAGGCTTTTTTTGTCTTTGCCATCTTATGAAGTTCGGCCTTTTCTTGCGGATAAACCAATCAAGCCTATTACCCCGGAGCTCATAAGCATAAAGGCTTGTGCCGCATGGACAATGGTTGCGAAGGCTAAGCCTTGGGCATACGGGAGGCCTAACACAACGAGCGCCATCGCGACAAGGTAGTGGTAGGCGCCAACTCCACCTGGAACGGGAATTAACACACCAAGGCTTGCGGCCATCATGACAAACAGCCCTTGGGCGAGGCTAAAGTTGCTCGTGAACGGAAGGGCATAAAAGCAGACATAGACCATGACGTAGTAGCAGCCCCAAATGAAGAAAGTATGGCCCCAAAAGGCCCATTTGTTTTCGAGCTGGCCAACCGCACGAATGCCTTCCATCATCCCCGAAAGGAAGTTTAGGACTTTGGCATATAGGGCGCTCTGAACAATTCGGCTTCGAAAGACCCACGCCAGCAGGCTCAACAGTAGGCCTATGCCACCTAAAATGTAGCCCCATGGAATGTCTGGACCGGCACTTGGATCTGCTTCACTTTGGGTCAGGTCAATGAGGGAAGTCAATTCATCGGACGCGGTCAAAAAGGCTAATCCAAGTAGGCCCGCCATCATGACCAAATCAATGGTCCGTTCAATGAGAATGGTCCCAATCAGCACGTTCACGGGGATTTTGTCGGCTCGGTTAAGCGCGGTGGCGCGGGCCACCTCGCCCGCACGAGGAAAGGCCATGTTGACCAAGTAGCCAACTCCTGTAGCATGCACAGCTCGCCACATAGTAGTATGATGCCCCAGGTGACCCAGTACATAGGTCCAGCGCTTACCTCGACTGAGCACAGCGACATACCCAAGTGCAACACTCAAACCGATCCATCCCCATTGAGCCTCGCGGGCAGATTCCCAAACGGAATGCAAATCAACGCCGTCAAAAGCGAAGAACAAAAGGGCAAAGGCGAAAAGGGCAAACCCCGTCGTTCGAAGCCATCCGGGGATTGCAAATTTTGCCATAAATTCTTAGTTCAATAAGTTGCTTGATTCGTCAGGGAAAAGTACGACGGGCCGGAAGGACTTCGCCTCTTCCACCGTCATGGAAGCATAGGAAATGATGATAATGAGGTCATCTTTTTGCACTTTTCGTGCGGCGGGTCCATTCAGGGTGATTTCTCCACTGTTGGGAACCCCATAGATGACATAGGTGTCAAGGCGTTCCCCGTTGTTGATATTTACAATGCTGACTTTTTGACCCTCGACGAGTTTTGCCGCCTGAGCGAGCGTCCGGTCTATAGTAATGGAGCCAATGTAATTGAGATCGGCGCCGGTGACCCGGACGCGGTGGATTTTGCTGAAAAGTACTTCAATCGTCATAGCGGCGCAAAAGTACGGGATGAGTGCGAGCTTTCCCAGCCCATTTCAGGTTCGTGCAATGCATTCAAAGCCAGGAATTTTTTTGCTTTTTTAGCCCAAAGAAGCGGCATAGCCATGAGGGACAATGCGGTGGGTATCAATGAGTCGAACCTCACCAGCATACGCAGAAATGAAGGCTTGGACCCCTTCCGGATACCGGTCCAAAAGGGCTTCTCCATCGGTGATGGGCGTGAGGCTTTCGGCCAAGGCAAAATCTATGGATTCAACCTGAAGTAGGCCACTGGCCTGAATCATTTTGCGCATTTCCAATTTGAGTGCCCGGGGCGGAACCGGGAAAAGCTGCAACTCTTCTTCGGCAAAGCTTAGCGCTGCGAAAATGGCAGAAGCAGCGGCTGTTTGCTCAGGGTTTAACCGTCGATTACGCGAGGACATGGCCAAGCCAGAGGCTTCTCGCACAATAGGGCATGGGATGATTTCGAGGTTTCCTCCGCGCCCGTGTGCGAGCTTCTCGATGACCTTTACCTGCTGGAAATCTTTGAGTCCAAAATAAGCGCGATCCACTTGGAGCAAATCAAACAACCGATGGACGACGGTAGCCACTCCCTGAAAATGTCCGGGACGCAAGCCTCCCTCGAGTACTAGGTCCAATCCGCCGAGGTCAAGCTGTTTCAATTTGAATCCCTCGGGATAGATCTCCTCGACACTAGGGCAAAAGGCTGCCTGACAACCCACGGATTCAAGGGCGGCGAGGTCGTTTTCTATATCGAGAGGATAGGCCTCAAAGTCTGCTGGATCGCTAAATTGAGTGGGGTTGACAAAAATACTTGCCACCACCAGGTCACATTCACTCAAAGCTTTTTGGACCAGGGAAAGATGTCCGGCATGGAGGGCTCCCATAGTTGGGACGAAGCCAATTTTTGCGGTCGAAGCATGGCTTTCGCGAAAGCGAAACCAATCGGATTGGGAAGAAAGCCTGGAAATACGCATAATAACGGGCTAAAACTAGCACGAGAATGTCTAAAAATAAGTCCTAGAGTCAAAATCCCGTACCTTTGCCGCAATGGCGAAACGACGCATCCTTTACATCTCACATGAGATTAAGCCCTACTTTCCAGATAGCACGCTATCCAAGGCTAGTTTGGCGTTCCCCAAGAAAATGAACGAGCAAGGCAATGAGATTCGCGTCTTCATGCCGCGCTTTGGTTCGATCAATGAGCGACGTCACCAACTACACGAGGTGATTCGTCTTAGTGGTATTAATGTGGTTATCAATGATTTAGATCAACCCCTCATCATTAAAGTAGCGTCCGTCCCTGGTGCCCGGATTCAAGTCTATTTCATTGACAATGAGGACTATTTCAAGCGCAAAGGAACCTGGGTGGACAAGGATGAAAAGTTCTATAAAGACAATGGGGAACGCAGTTTATTCTTCTCGAAGAGTATCATTGAAACGATCAAAAAGCTAGGCTGGCAGCCAGATGTGGTCCACCTAATGGGCTGGATGAGTACCCCAATGCCTTCGTATATCCGTCAATTCAACGCAGATGATCCCCATTTCAAGGATACCAAATTGGTTTACAGCCTGTTTGGGGATGGTTTTGAGGGGAGTCTAGACGAAGGATTACCCCGCGGCATGGAGTTTGACGGAGTCAAGGACATGGAAGTCTTCAAAAATCCCACGGTGGACAATCTCTATGCGGGTGCTGTAGCACATGTCGATGCGGTCCTTCAAATGACCCCCGATGTGCCACAAGCTCAACTGGATGCAGCAGCAGCAGCAGGCGTTCCCGTGCAAGATGGCTCTGCCTTCTTGACAGATCCAGGGGCCCTAGATGCCTTCTACGAGTCACTTTTTGCTTAAAAACACTATGCGTACTCTCTGCTTTGCCTTGGGCTTTGCCTTACTTGGATTGGCTTCATGCGAGCGGAATACAGGTGAAATTGGTCTCGATTTTGTCGATCAGAATTCCTTGAAAATTGGAAAACTCACGTCGGTGCCCATTCAAACGCATACGGAGGTTTTCGACTCTTTGGTGACATTGAAACCGTCTTATCTGATGCTTGGATCCTATGTGGATCCCGTGTTCGGCGAGTCCACAGCAAATTTTGCAACTCAGCTCATTTTGAGCACGGTCAACCCTGATTTTGGTGATAATGCTACTGTCGATTCGGTCTTTATGTATTTGCCTTTCATCGGGTACTATGGCGACACGTCGGCTTCTTTCGGATTAACGGTCAGTCAACTAGACCAAAAAATTCATAGCGATAGCCTCTATTACGGACACAGTATTTTTTCGGGCTCGACGGTTTTGGCGGATACGGTGATCCAACCCAAACCAAGCGTGAAGCGTCGTATAGCAGGGATGGTTGCTCCGAATGAAGTTATTGGCCTACGTTTAAATCGAGCCTTCTTCCAAAGCGCCATTGTAGATGCCACCAGTGATACGAGTTCAGGAAATTTCTCAAGCAATACAAACTTTCTGGAGTACTTCCGAGGGCTTTATGTGGAAAGTCATGCTGGAAATCAGGCGATCTATCAATTTTCGCCTGGGGATCAAGACATGCGCGTGCGCTTCTTCTTCACCAATGACAGCCTGCGCGCGGATACGGTTGGAGCTGGCTATGGAGTGTATGACATGCTCGCATGGAGTGTAGTGAATTCAGTAAATACTTTCTCGTTTGATAGGAGCCAAGCCCAATTTGATTTGGAGGCCCAAGACAGCATCAACGGGGAAATCACCACCTACCTTCAAGGTATGGGGGGCGCAGTGACCGTAGTAGATCTGCTTGGTTTAGCGGAATTAAAGGACTCAAATTACTTCGTGAACTATGCGGAATTGCGTGTTCCCGTTCGCGAAGGCTCTGCCCTGAGCTACGCCACACCGGTCAAATTAAATGCATTTTTAACCTACGGAAATCAGCGTCGACTGCTCACGGAATACCTCAACGGCAATCCTGGCGGAGATCTCGTAGTAAGCTCCGTGCTCCGTGATCGTGCGTATACACTAGAAGTAACCAAGTTTGTCCAGCAATGGCTGAATGGAAAAGACAGCGCTGAAGCAAAGATTTTATTGGTTCCGGACCGCATGTCGTCTTCGGCGGCTCGGGCAGTACTCAATGGCAATTTGGACCCGATGGATCCAATTCGCTTAAATTTGTACGTAACCAAACCTCGCTAACCCTCACCAGGGTTGCTACCAAAGCTAAGAAGTTATGTGCGGCATCGTCGGCTATCTTGGGACGCGTGATGCGTTCCCCATTTTAATTCAAGGTCTTAAGCGCTTAGAATACCGTGGATACGATTCCGCAGGGATTGCGCTCTATAATGGCCATTTGGAAATTCACAAATGCAAAGGCAAAGTTGCCGATCTCGAAGCGCGAATGGGCAGCAATGTCCCACAAGCCACTCTAGGCATTGGACATACGCGCTGGGCAACCCACGGGCCGCCAAATGACCCCAACGCCCATCCTCACGCTTCGAACCGAGGTCGCTTGGTGATGGTGCACAATGGCATTATCGAAAACTTCACGGCCCTTAAAGAGTTACTCATAAAGGCTGGCTATACATTCCATAGCGACACCGACACGGAGGTATTGGTGAATTTAATCGAATACGTCCAAGACAAACAAGAGGTGAGCCTCGACCAAGCGGTGCGTTTGGCATTAAACGAAGTGGTGGGAGCTTATGCTATCGCTGTCTTGTCTAGTGACGAGCCTGGCGTCATGGTAGTGGCTCGTTTGGGCTCCCCCCTCGTCCTAGGCCTTGGAAACAATGAATACTTTGTTGGCTCCGATGCCACACCGTTTTTGGATAGCACGAAGAAAGTAATCTACCTCGAAGATGGTGAAATGGCGGTACTGTCTCGACAGGGTGTTTCCGTGCGTCAGATCGCTTCTGACCTTCCTGTAAATGCGGTGATCCATCAACTTAAGATGGATTTAGAGAGCATTGAAAAGGGCGGCTACGAGCACTTTATGCTCAAGGAGATTTTTGAACAGCCCAAAAGCATTCGCGACACCATTCGTGGACGATTGAACTCCAAGTCAGGCGTCGTCAAAATGGCGGGCCTTGAGAGCATTCATGACGCCCTGATGGAGGCCCAACGCATTCTCATCATTGGCTGTGGAACCTCATGGCATGCTGGCTTAGTCGGAGAATACTTGATTGAAGATTTGGCCCGAATACCCGTTGAGGTGGAATACGCTTCGGAGTTCCGCTACCGAAACCCGGTGATTGGACCAAAAGATGTAGTCATCGCGATTTCACAATCGGGAGAAACAGCGGATACCTTGGCTGCGATCAAAATGGCAAAGCAAGCGGGGGCCACGGTCTTTGGAATTTGCAATGTAGTTGGGTCGTCTATTGCCCGTGAGGCGCACGCTGGCGCCTACACTCATGCTGGTCCTGAAATTGGGGTTGCTTCAACCAAAGCGTTTACAGCGCAGGTAACGGTCATGACCCTGCTTGCCATGTACATTGGTCAATCCAATGGTCATCTCTCTGCGGAACGATGTGTAGAAATTGCCCAAGAACTAGAGCGCATCCCTGGAAAAATTGAATCGATGCTCCATTTGGATGCTGAGATCAAGACCCTATCTGCTCAGTTGGTAGAAAGTAGCAACGCCTTGTTTTTGGGTCGGGGCTACAATTTCCCCGTAGCCCTTGAAGGGGCGCTTAAGCTGAAAGAAATTAGCTACATCCATGCGGAAGGCTATCCTGCCGCTGAGATGAAGCATGGCCCTATTGCTCTAATCGATGAGCAAATGCCTATCGTGATTGTCGCTCCAAGAGGAGATATGTACGAAAAGCTCGTTTCTAATGTGCAGGAAGTCAAGGCGCGGAAAGGTCGAGTTATCTCTGTGATTGGTCACGGGGAGATGGAAGTACGTGCACTGTCTGATGCCGTGATTGAAATCCCAGACACGCTAGACTGCTTGAGCCCCTTGTTGACTACAGTGCCTTTGCAGCTTCTGAGTTACCATGTAGCGGTTTTGCGCGGCTGCAACGTCGACCAACCGCGTAATCTAGCGAAGTCCGTTACGGTGGAGTAGTAATACAAAACCGAAATTCTTACCCCCGAATTTACACCATAACATTCTCATTATCAGTTATTACAACTGACCTATGGAAGAGTGTTTATTCCGATTACCAGACCTATTTGTATACCGAAATTAGGTCTTTAAAGGAGTGTCATCTTACCCCTTTGGGGTATAGAAGGATTAGTAATCTCTTCAATGAACGAGGGTTAAAATCTCCTACTGGGAAGACCTTTACGAATGTGATTGTATTTGGAATCTATAAGAAGGGAAATGTCCGAGAGGAGAGGTTGATGAGGTTGGACGAACTTCGTTTAAGTGAAATGGACATCCAAGTCAACCAGTAAACATTTGTATCCGTTTACAACCAACTATGACCCATATTCCGAACAACATTTGTCCAAATCAAAATGAAGGTCAAACTAAAGTAAGTTCTACCTGACCTGACGTTAAAGGAGAGGGGAACTCACAAAGAAATAGTACCTCTTGAGGTTGAAGAATCTCTAATGAGGTGGTTCCAATTTGGTGTAGATTAGAGGGACACCAATTATAGATTAATGAAACCCATCCTCATATCACTATTCCTCTTGTTGTCCTTCGTTGGGTGGGGACAGTGTAAAGTGGTTGTTACCTCTGATGAAGATGTGATTGTACACCTGGGGTTAAACGGGTCGGGTCGTCAGACAATAGTTCTAACTCAAGGAGATGAATGTGAAATTTACGGGAAGGAAGAAACAAAAGATGGAAGAGTGATTTATCACGGGAGGTTCAAGGATGAAAATGACGGTGGTAGGATTAAAAAGGGAATTATTGTAAGTAATGGTGTGGTCTGGGGGAGAAAAATTGACCCTGATTGTGAACTCAAGAGAGTTGTGGTTATTACTCAAGATAGTGGTGGTTAAAATGAAACAAATCGTGAGACATCCCCAGAGTAATTGGGGGTAAGAAAATTGGTTTGTATGGGGTAACCTCCTACCGTGGAGTAGTAATACAAAATCAAAATTCTTACCCCCGATTTTATACAATAACTTTCTCATTATCAGTAATTACAACTCACCTTTGGAGGAGTGTATATTCTGATTATCAAGTCTATTTGTATACCCAGATTAAGACTTTAAAGGAGTGTAATCTTACCCCTCTAGGGTATAGAAGAATAAGTCATTACCTTAATGAAAGAGGATTGAAATCTCCTTATGGTAAAACCTTTACCAATGTCATTGTTTATGGTATTTATCAAAAAGGGAACGTTCGTGAGGAAAGGTTGAATAGGTCGGATGAGATTCGATTGAGTGAACTAGATATCAAAGTCATCTTGTAAACACTTTTGTCGTTTACACCTTTAATAAGTTAAAGTCCGAATTTCTATAAAAGAAAAACCCACCCTTGTTGGGGTGGGTTTTCATACCTACTGGTGAGTTCCCTATTAGGATAACTCCTTAACCTTCCTAATCAAGTTTGGACTACATCCAAGAATCTTTTGAATTTCCGAGTATTTCAAACCTCTATTGATGAGTTTGATAATCTCCTGGTTCTTTGGTTTTAATAGAAATCGTTCAGTTGATTCAGTCGTTCCTATTTGTCTTCCTTTATAGAGACCTTTCTCTTTTCTCAATCGGATTCCTTCCATTTGTCGTTCTCTAATGAGTGACCTTTCAAAGTCAGACATTGTAGAAAGGATAGACATCATAAGTTGGGAGAACTTGTCTTCCTTACCGTTCTCATCCAAGTTTCGGAGAGAGGGGTTTCTACAAACAATCATTACACCTTTATCGGTGAGTTCTTTCCATATAGAGAGGACATCAAGGGTGTTTCTACCCAGACGGTCAATGGAGTGAACTTCTAAATGGGTGAGTAGTTCGGAGTCAATTAGTTTTTTGATTTGACTTCCTTGGGGTCGTTCCCAAAGTGGTATAAGACCACTACACTTATCTACGAGAACATAATCAAACCCTTCGGTCTT
>JAQWXR010000042.1 GCA_029254375.1 Schleiferiaceae bacterium
GAATCCGCTGTGCGAGGTCTTTCCGCGCCCAAAGCGGCGACCGCTGCCGCCGCAACTGCGCACCCAGCCGCAGCCATTCTCCAGCAGAAAACGGGCCTGACCTCCAAGGTGGTTCAGAAGGCCAATGGAAGTGGCTCCATTACTCTGAGCTTTAAGAACGACGCTGAACTCCAGGCCGCCTTAAGGAGGCTGTCTTAACTAGAAGGGGTTTATTCCTCGTCCGACTTCGTCAGGCCCGCTGCCTGGAAATCAGCTTTAAACTGTTCGGGGTTGCTTTGGTAGGCCTCTTCCAAGCCCTTAGGTCCAAGGTGGAGCATGGGAATACGTTTGGTGTTCGGGGGTATACGAACTCTAAGGCGAAATCGGTGTGTCCGGGGAGCAAAAAAAAACGGCCCCCCATTTCCGGAGGGCCGCTTTGGCTGTATAGCTGTCGATGCGCGCTACTTAGAAATGCAGGGTCATTTCGTCCACCAAGTGACGAGCGCCTGCGTACTTGTCCACAATGAACAAGACGTAGCGAATGTCCACACTGATGGTGCGCTGGAGCTCGTCCTCAAAGAAGATGTCACCGGACATCGCCTCCCAGTTGCCATCAAAGGCCACCCCGATCAATTCGCCTTTGCCATTGATCAACGGGGACCCGGAGTTACCGCCCGTGATGTCATTATCCGTGATCAAGCCTACAGGCAATTTGCCGTTGGCATCTGCGTACTGGCCGTAGTCCTTGGCATTGTACAAATCCTTCAAACGCTGTGGAACCTCAAACTCTGGGTTGGTCGCGTCTTCCTTCTGCATGACACCGTCAAGCGTCGTGAAGTAGTTGTAGGTCACGCCATCCTTGGGCTCGTAGGAGCCCACTTTACCGAATGTCATCCGCATCGTGCTGTTCGCATCAGGCGACCAATCTTCGTTGGGAAGCATTTCGCGCATACCGGCGGTCCACAATCGATAGGCCTTAGACTCCTTCTCTGAAAGACTCGGGTCTTGGCCCCCGAAATAAGCTTCACGGAAATCGTTGGCTACTTTGGTCAATGGATCGTTCGCCAGCGTAGCGCTATCGGGAGCGGCTAAAAAGGCCTTGAAACGCTCAGCTTCCATAAACAGAGATGTGGCATAAATATGGGCAGCATAGGCTTTGAAATCGCCGCCTACTTCGCCCACGTTATTAATGAAGCGGGGCTGCTGATCGACCGAAATATTCTTGGCATACATCGCCCAAAGAGCTTCCATCAAGTCCCGATCACTTTCAGCATGGAATTCAGCAAAGTGACCATCCGCTTGTGCTTGGAGTGCGGGGAGCATTTTGGCCATCATCTCAGGATCAGACACCCCTCGCTTGAGGGCCCCAGCCGATCGGTAGGCGAAGAGCACCGCCGAAGGGCCACGAATCACCGCCTCCATCAGGTAAACCTTGTTTTTAACACTAGGGTCTGTGGCTTGGTAATATGATTTCATCAGCTCCAACGTCTCTCCATATTTAGCCTGACGCTTGGAATCCGCTGCTACCCAAGCTGAAAACTGGGCTTCGAGGTTCGCTTTTTTGTCGTACACATGGTTATTGACCAATTGCTCCGTTTGGCCGATGTAGTACTTCCAGTAATTCGCTGTTTGAGCGTATGAAGAAGCCAATAAAATATTGAGTGCGGGGTCGGCCTGCATGTAGCTGCGCATCACAGCGAGCTTTGCATCACGAATTTCCACCACGGTCGGATTGTATAGGTCCACCGCTTGCTGAACCCCCCAGCTCGAGAGGTATCGATCCGTGCTGCCAGGATAGCCCCAAACCATGGCAAAATCGCCATCGCTCACCCCCTTCATGCTGATAGGCAAGTGATGCTTAGGTTGGTGAGGCACGTTGTCCGCGCTATATTCAGAGCCATTACCATCTTTACCAGCATAGACACGGAACATCGAAAAGTCCCCGGTGTGGCGTGGCCACATCCAGTTATCTGTATCCCCGCCGTACTTACCTACGCTGCTCGGAGGGGCTCCCACGAGGCGCACATCACTAAATTTTTGATACACAAACAAGTAAAATTCATTGCCGTGGTAGAAGGTCTCCACGTCGGCATCGTATTCCGTGCCTTCCGTGGCCTTGGCGATTAACTCTTTCGCCTTTTCAGCCACCGCAGCAGCGCGCTCCGCTTCTGACATATCCCCCTTGAGGACCTTATTCATGTCCTTAGTGACGTCTTCAATTCGGACCAAGAAGTTGACAAAAAGGCCTGGATTGGGAAGCTCTTCCGCACGCGTCATGGCCCAAAAGCCATCCGCCAAATAGTTGTTCTCTAGGGTAGAATGCTTTTGAATGGCGTCATATCCACAGTGATGGTTGGTGAGAATCAAGCCTTCAGAAGAAATAATCTCCCCGGTACAAAATCCACCGAATGAAACAATCGCATCCTTCAAGGAACCATGATTCACATCATACAAATCTTTCGCAGACAGCTTGAGCCCTGCCTTTTTCATGTCCTTGTAGTTGAGCTTCTTCATCAACAAGGGAATCCACATGCCTTCGCCAGCATGCAATGTCGACGGCCATGCCATGGCCATCGCCAAAATGAGTACAAGTATCTTTTTCATAGGAAGGCGAATATACGACTAGGTCGGCTTCTCACACTTTGATTCGCGGCCTAGCGCGCTAGGTTTTACATCAGGCATACGGGTAGGCGCCGACGGAGGATTAGCCTCACGCACATCGGAGAAAATAGACGAAGCGTTTAGAACGATTGGGCCTCTTACGGCCAGGTCGCCTTTGGCCTTAGACGGACTATTCCACGCCTAATTTCTGGCTAATGGCATCCCAAAGTTTGAGACGGGCGTCAAGCGCTTCGACACAAGCTTCTTCCGCCTCTAGCCATTTTTGGTCGTCTTCTTTGCACAAGTGGTGCATCATTTGGATGGCCATCGGACCATGCTCGTCCCCGTCTAATTCAATGTGCCGGTCCAAATAGTAGACGAAAGCACTCAACTCATCTGGATGCTCGGCATACAGCTTTTTAATTAGCGCAGTGAACATATCTGGAATAAGGTCTTCACGCCCAAAAGTGAAGGCGGCCGCAATTTCATGCAGCTTACCTCGCTGAATGATCTCATGGGTGGTTTTGAGGAAGTCCAGACAATCTTCATCCGCCTCGGCAATATTGAAGCGTAGAATCTCCTTGGCTTTGTACCCGCGCTGAAGCGTTTGGACGAAGCGGATGATTGGCCGGGTTTCTGCACCAGCTTGGCGCATAGCGTCTAGATAAAGCTCATAATGGCTCGCCGGATCTCCGTTCAAATCCACATCACTCTCTTCGGCCATCACGATTTCGTTAATGAGCTTTCGGCTGGCCCGGTCTTCCGTGGGAACCCAGGCAGTATCTACGCTGGTGAGTTGTTTTTGAAGGGTTTTGAGCAGGGACATAAAGTCCCAAACAGCGTAAATATGGTGCTCCATAAAGATGCGTACCTCCGACAATGAAGTCATCTTGGGGTAAAGCGCATGGTTCAAAATGGCTTCGCGCTGCTCCGAGATACGACGGTGCAGGCTCATTATTCTAAAATCGGTCTTTTTAACAGGCGTATCCATGAACAAGAGACATTATGATCGGTAAATTGGAACGTTGCTGCACGCTTCACCATACATCAATTTCTGCGCACTCAATCGCAGGTGCATGGCTGCTTGTACATAGGCAGAATTAGGGACGGGATAAGAGCCACACCCTTTTAGCAACACTTTCTTGTTTGCAAATGTGGTCCAATCCAATTGGCTCATTCTCTGGGCATAGTATTGCTCCAAAACGGCTTGTTTGTTTCCGGCCCCTAAGTACAGCGCACTAGAGGCCAATTTTGAGGCAGCCATCGGCCACATCCATTGAGGCACGAGCAAATCTTCACTGCATAGAATGGCCACGACAGCATCGGCATAGGCTTCTGCATCCAATGCATTGAAAAATTCCCTGGCGGTCGTTTCTCGAAATATGCCGCCCTCGGCAAGTTGAGCCATGTCCAAGGTTTGAATCCCCGCCGGCGGGAAGTAATCTTCGAGGTCAAAGACCAGCAAACTATCGTTTTCAGCGACGCGATTTCGAATTTCTTCTTGCATGTCCCAAATTTAAGCGATGGCGTATCGGCGGTAGCCATAGAGGTTTCCTTCCGTTTCAATCTTCACTAGCCGAGCACCTTTCGCTTCAGTGAGGGGGGAAATCAAGCGACGTTGATGTAGCTGTTCATAGGTCGCAAAGTCGATTTCTGTCCTATTCTCCAAATGATTGAACGGGCGAACGCCATCCAGACCATTCATAAAATCAACTTGAATAATTCCCGAGAATACCTTGGATTTAGATCCAGAGCCGTAGGAGAGAAATCCCACCCGTCGACCTGAAATGTTCAAGTCCAAATTGCGAGAATCCACCAAAGTGCTTAGTAGAGACATGAAGATGGATGCAGTGTACATATTTCCAATTTGCTGCGAAGCAATTTCTCCGGGCATAATGTACGTCTTGACATAGGCTTTGTAGTGTGGCGTCTTGCTCCAAAGTTTCGAAAGAGCTTTTATCCCACCCGCTTCATCTTTGGTCTGACCAACCGCGGCTTCAATTTCATTCAAACGGCCTGCTTCGTCGACAAGATGGATGGCAATTTCGGCCCACATTCTTCGCCCTTGAAAGGCGTAGGGCAGATGAAAGACCATCGCATCCCAGTCGCGCAGAATGAGGTGGTCACTTTGCTTTTGGTAGCGATCTAAAGCTTCACTCAAGCGCGCTACATAGCAATCATTTGAGTAAGGCCCATCAAATATTGGATGCTCAAGAAACTGTTCAATATGGTCTTCGGGCGTAGCCCAAAACCCTTTGCTCGCCTGCGCCGTCAGGGTGCTTGCGTCGGCATCCGACAAGGTCTGCCCAAGAATTGCTGCGGCTTCTTGAAGGAGTTGGGATTTAGGGAAACTGCGGCGCGGCTTAAAAAAGTCTCCTACGCTTTCAATCGCCACGGAAAAGTCGCCGTCCAAGGTCAAAATCCTTGGGGATTCCGTCAGCCACATGGCGACGGCTCCAGCCCCTTGGGTATATTCCCCTCCACTGCCTGGGGCATATTTCGCAACATCGGAAGCGATAACCAAGGCTTTTCGGCCTGAAGACGCGCGAATCCAATCCATGGAATTCTCAAGGGCATCCACCGCTCCAACGCAGGCAAAGGTTATATCGAGCGCGTCACAATGACTTAGAGCGCGTGGACCAAATTTGGCCTCAAAACGCTGTTCTAATAGACCTAGAATATACGTGGCTGAAGGCTTCGCGGCATCCACGGACGACTCAGTGCCTAGGTAAATTCGTCCAATTTCTTCGGGGCGGATCCCTGTTTGCTGAATCAGATTCCAGGCCGCATCTGCGCCCAAGGTGACCACGTCTTCATCGATATCACATATAGCCATCGACTCAAGTCCGAGACCAAATCGAAGCTTATCCGTTTCAATTCCTCGCGCTTCGGCAAGCTCCCCGATGGGAAGTGTCAAACGCGGTAAGGCAAAGTGCATCGCATCAATGCCATACTGGGGTGTACTCATAACATGCCTAATTCTAATCGAGCCGCCTCACTCATCATGTCTTTGGTCCAGGGCGGATCGAATGTGATTTCTACTTCCACTTCCTTCGCATCAGGGAGGCTTCGGACTTTCTCTTGCACTTCCACCGGAAGCGTTTCCGCCACGGGACAATTTGGAGAGGTCAAAGTCATTAGAATATGAATGTCGGCGTCTTCACTGACTTGGACGTCATAGATGAGTCCAAGCTCATAGATATCGACCGGAATCTCCGGATCAAAAATCGTTCGTAACACGTCGACCGCCTGCTCTCCAAGCGATTGCATTTGATTGTCGTTCATCCTCTTATAGCTTGAAATGCAACGCCATAAAGGCGGATTTGTTTAACCATGCTCAATAAACCATTGGCTCGTGTCGGCGATAAATGGGCCGTCAACCCCAAGGGCTCTAAAAAGCCAAATTCATACTCGGCAATTTCAATCGGATTCTGGCCCTGAACGGGGCGAAGCAGCAGCGCAATCATTCCTCGAGTGATAATGGCGTCGGCATCGGCCTCAAAACGAATTTTACCTTCCTCCATCGTAGCATGAAGCCAGACTTGACTCTGGCAGCCTTTGATTTGGTTGGATTCGATCTTAAGGGGCTCCTCGAGCGCGGGCATCTCCTTTCCTAAGGCAATCAGGTGCTCATATTTATCCATCCAATCATCAAAAAAACTGAACTCTTCAATGATGTCTGCTTCGCGTTGGGCAATACTTTCCATCTTATGACAATAACGCAATTGCTTTTTCCAAGGCCCGTGCCAAGGCATCTAATTCTTCCTTTGAGGTGTAGGCGGCCAGACTCGCGCGAATGGTGCCTGGGATGCCAAATTCATCCATAATGGGCTGAGTACAGTGCTGCCCAGTGCGCACCGCAATGCCCATTTGATCCAACAAGGTTCCTACATCATATGGGTGCAGTCCCGCGACGTTGAAGCTCAAAACCGCGGCTTTTTTTGGTGCCTTTCCGTAAATTTTGACGCCCGGGATGGACTCTAAAAGGGCTGTTCCATAGACAAGCAGCTCCTGTTCATGGGCTTCGATCTGGTCCATCCCTACGGAATGCATCCATTGAATAGCCGCTCCCCAGCCGATGACTCCCGCAATATTCGGAGTGCCAGCTTCAAACTTATGCGGTAGACCCGCATAGCTGCTTTTATCCATAGCCACTTCGGCAATCATCTCACCACCCCCTTGGTATGGAGGGAGTTTTTCTAGCCATGATGTCTTGCCGTAGAGCATACCTATGCCCGTAGGGCCATACATTTTGTGGGCGGAGCCGGCGTAAAAATCCACATCCAAGTCTTGGACGTCCACAGCACTATGAGGAAGCGCTTGCGCTCCGTCCACTACGACCGTAGCGCCCATCGCGCGAGCGGCCGCTGCCATCTCTTTGACCGGATTAATCGTCCCCAAGGCATTAGAAATATGATTAAATGCCAGGATCTTTGTTTTGGTGGAAAGCTTCGCGTGAAAATCTTTCATGTTGAGCGCCCCATGACCATCCATCGAAACATAACGGAGGGTTGCGCCGCTGTATTGAGCTAAGATCTGCCAAGGCACCAAATTGCTATGGTGTTCTAATTGCGTGACGAGTATTTCATCTCCGGCTGAAAGCAGGTCTCGAAAACCGTGTGCAACCAGATTAATGCTATCCGTGGTGCCTTTAGTAAAGATGATTTCATGGCTATGCGCGGCATTCAAATGTCCTTTCAACTGTTGGCGTACTTTTTCAAATGCGTCGGTAGCCTCTTGGCTTAATTGATGCACCCCTCGATGCACATTGCTGTTATATCCTCCATAGTAATCCACCAATGCGTCAATCACCGCTTGCGGCTTTTGAGTGGTAGCCGCATTGTCCAAATACACCAGCGGAAGGCCATGCACTTCGCGGCGTAAAATGGGAAAATGGGATCGGATGACGGAAAGATTCATAGCTGTCTGAGGTTTTCTTCCATGCAAAAATCCGAAAATTAAATGGAAGCAGTCGTTTGATTTCAATTAGGGGGAGAATGATGAAGGCAATTTCGCCTCATGCTTAAACAACCCATCCCTTCACTAAAAGTTTGCCTGCTCTTATGGAGCGGGTGGCCACTATTAACGGGCCTCCCTGCCGTGGGCCAAAACAGCCCCTATTTTTACCAAAGCGATGAGGTCCATACACGGGCCTTAAGGCTAAGCCAAATCGCTGATACTAATGGACTTCGTCCATCCGAACGAGAATCCTTCCTACCCATCGAATGGCGCATTCACCGTCAATGGTACGATTCGGGCGAAGCTCTCACCGTGGAATGGTTTTTTGACGACGTCAGAGATTCATGGATGCAGCCCTTGGAGGGAATTCAATGGGGTCCGCAGGGACGCTCCTATTTCCATCGAGGCACCTGGCATCCTGCCCCCATGATGGATGCCGATCTCCATCAAGGGCTCACTCCTTCTAGCTTGTTTTTCCCCACGTTGATTCCAAGCCCCGAAGCGTGCATCGGGCTATCGGCTGTGGAGCAAAGTCCAGGCGTCTACGAGTGGACCGAAGAAGCGGGAATCACCCATCGGGTACAAACCTATCCGCCCGCCTGGGAGTGGATTGGCCCGGATTCCTCCGTCCTCCACTGGGATTTTATCGCCCAGCCTGAAGGTTGGTTCTTGGTGCATGAAGAGCGTCGCCAACCTCAAACTTTATCCAACGGGGCATGTGCCTGGGAGTGGACCGAAGTTCATCGAAGCCTCCCGCTTGGTCAGTCGGGGAGTTTGGATGGCGGAATGGCCTTAGTACTCTCTCCAAATCCAAGGCGTGAGGAAGCCCTTTACGTGGCATTGGACCGCGACTTGAAGATTCAACCTTCTCAGATTGAAGTGCTTGATCTGCATGGTCGTTCAGCCTGGTTAAGTACACAGCCTCCCCGATTGCCTGGACATTTGAACCTTCAAATCCCCCCTGGCCGCTACACCCTTCGGGTTACGGCCGGCCCTTATCAAGTAAGCCAAGCCTTCGTTCAACTCTAAATTTTATTCCGATGAAGCCCTCCCCTCACCCTGAATCCTCGACCCAAAACCTTCCGATGATCTTAACACTTTCAATTATTGGAATCATGGTTGCTTTCTTAGCACATTCTACTCAAGCGCAACCCTGCTTCTGGCCTCAAAGTCCTCTATTTGATCCCCTTATTCCAAACTCCATTTCATTTATCCCCCCGACTGGCTCGACGGAATTTTCTGGAAAAACCAGTACCACAGGAGAACGTGTGTTTTTTTATCTCCATGGCTTGGGGGGCACCGGAACAAGCTGGAATATCGTTGCAAGCCGAACGGCCTATGGCGGATCCTCCGGGTATCCTGCACGTCAAGTGGTCTTTGATATGCCCTACACCTACCTTCAAAATGGCAGCTTACAGGATGCCGCTCTTGACATTGATGCGGAGTTGAATAGCCGAGCATGGAATGCCCAGCAGATTCATGGTATCAGCCCAGGAGAAAATATCGTCATCGCCCATTCTCTTGGGGGATTAGAGGCTCTCCTTTTAGACAGCTTGTATGAAGACAGTCTGAACTTCACCCGCCCCTTTGGGGGCATCATTATGCTAGGTTCAGCCATTGGGGGAAGTGATGCGGCTTTTGCCCTGAGTTCTTGGGGCCAAAATGGAGCCGTTCAATTTGTGGAAGATGCCTGCAGCATTTTATCTAATCCATGGCTTTGGATGCCAAGCTTTCTCCCTCCTTTGCGATGGTTTGGCTCCCTTGATCCCTTAGTTCAGCAGGCGATTCAAACCAGCTGTTCGAGCCTCTCTAATGTTCTAATTCCTTTTGCCCTTGGGCGATTCAATCAACCGCTCGTCGCAGAGGTGCAAAGTCTAAGTCCTTGGCCGTTGAATCTGTCGCAACGAAGCCCTAAAATCCCGGTGGTCCAATTATATGGGGTTGAGGAGGAGCCTGTCTTTTGGAGGACCGCCTATTCCATGTATCAAAGTGATTCGATCGGCCTTTCTTTGGCACAAGATCCATTTGGATTTGATGAGGATGACTTCCTCGTTGACTGGGCCTCTGACCAAATGGCCCGATATCAAGCCCAAACCCTCCTCGCTCAGGCGAGCGCCCAGGCGCATGCTCAGGCCCAATGTCAGGCCTGGTTGAATCCGGTCGCCTCGATCTACCACGCCTGGCAGCGACAGCGGGCCGAGGAGCAATCTGTCGCGGCCGCCAAAGCCCATCAATGGTACGCACAAGCCAACAATGTTTTCAAGGAATACATCGGCGCACGGGAAATCGGGATGGCTCACGAGGGCTATTGGTGCCGCTGCCGAGGGGATGAGGATCCCCCTTTTACGTGGACCATCGTGGCTCAGGCTAGTGACTGTTATTCCAATGATCCTTATGCCCAGTGCCATGTTTGGCCACGTTGGGAAGTTCAAATCACCGAGCGGCCCAATGATGGGATCGTCTTGGCATCAAGCGCAGGAAATCTTCCAGGGGCCGTGGCGCACATCGAACTACCCCAAACTAATCACCAGCAAATGCGAAACTCCCAATACACTCGGGATGTGTTCAAACGCCTTTTTAATGGGCAAATTCCGGGTGGCCCATTTTTTATGACTTCGCTACGATGAAGAGTTTATTCATCCTCATTGCCCTGAGCATCTGTGGGCTGGCATGCCAGCCTAGTTTGCCCACCTGGAGCGACTCTAGCCCTAGTGCTTGGAGCTACCCGCTTCGTCCAGATACCCTGGAATGCTATGGCTTTGGTCCCTATGCCTGGAATGACCAGGTGTTTGTACAAGTAGACAGCTCTTCTGTCGGCCTACGACGTGGCAGCGATGGTCTTTTGCTTTGGAGTTTGACCCTGCCTCCAGGATGGCTAGATGATGTATGGGTTTTGGACGAAGTCATTAGCACTCCCACCGCCCTCTGGATGTTTCATGAACAGGAAGTCCTCCGTATAAACCCCTATTCCGGACAAGGACAGTACTTGAGCTATCCTTTAGGCCCGAGTCGTTGGACGACACGCATGGGCTATGTCGAAGATGAAACGATATACCTACCCATATATGACGCCCACTCTGTTTCGCTCTGGCAGGGTAGTTTTTTCACGCCATGGGATAGCGTCTTTGGCTATGTGTTTCCGCCCAATGAATACGGCTTAGTAGATGGCGTTTGTACCTGGGGTGGGCAAGGGGCTGCCACTTTGCGCATCTGGGACGCCAACAATCAGCTTGGACAAACGCGTCTCGCACGTTGGGATGGAAGCAGCCAACGTGATTTGCCCTTGGCTCCTGATATGGGTATTGGCTTACCTATCCTTCAAAATGATCATCAGTTATTTATCCCCACACTGAGCTCCGTGTATGCTGTCGAAAAAGAAAGTGATAGCATTCGATGGTCCTATTCCCTCCCTTTTGCCTGGCCTATTCCGGGCTGGCTGAAAATGAATCAAGACCTCTTGTGTTTGAATCATGAAGGCCAAGGAGTCCTCCTTGAAAAATCGAGCGGTCAAGTACTTCAAGTCTATTCGCTTTTGAATACCTCTTGGATCGATCGTATCCGGCCCGGGCCACTTGGGGTCTATGCAGCATGGGATCGGGGTATATGTCAAATCACGCCTTATGGTTGGCGTAAAAGTCACAGTCATTCACGCCCTTTATCACCCTGTGTCGCTGTCCTGTCTATGGGGGTAGCTTGCCGAGATGATCAATTTGTTTTCCGGCTTGGGCCATAAAAAAAGGGCCCCCAATTGGGGGCCCTTTCAATCACAAGTTAAACTAACGGGTTAACTTTTATTTTTTGTCACCAATGGCTAGGGCGTAGATCACAAGACCGAATCCAATCTTATTCACCGCGTCACCAATGTTGTACACGAGATCCATGTCTAGACCTTCTAGCACACGCATTCCAAATAAACCGCCTTCAGTGCCAGCGATGTATCCGATTGGGTAAATAGCCCATCCGATAACAACAAACTTCATCAAAGCGGAAACCGCCTTTTGAACATTGCCACCGGCGCTATTAGCCAATTGAGCCACGTCTCCTTTCCATACCATCCAAACGATATAGAAATAAGCAGCACCAGACAAAGCACCCCAAACCCATGACTGAGTTTCGTTAGCATAGAATGCTTCTCCGATGTAGCCCAAGACGAGCATAGCAACCGAAGCCAAGATTAGTTTCCAAAGAATCGCAGCGGTTCCGCCGGCCTTCTTAGTAATGAGATAGAATTCAACACACATCAAGGGAACTGTTAAAGTCCAATCGATATATCGCAATGCGATAGGAGTTTCACCGGTGGCTTGATAGTAGTCGCGCATGTAGTAATAGTGTACTGCAGCAATACCAGTGATCAAACCTGATACCAATAAACTCGACTTCCACTCGTCAGCCACACGGCTGCGCTCGAATAGGAAGAACACGGACGAGGCGAACATCGCCATGTAGCCCGTGAAGAACGTGAAGCTGACGGGATCAGCGGGGTCAATTGAGAGAACTTCTAAGAAATCCATAATACGTTTAGGTTTTTTGTTAGTTGTTTTTGTGACGATGTATTAACTCATTTACATGAACTATTGTTGAAAGTTATCTAAAATTTCTTTAAGTAGAATATTTTTTATTGTAACAAAGACATTTGATTCGCAACTTTCGTCCACATAGTAAAGTAAGTTCAAAGGAAAATTTATGATCTGGGGCCGGGAATAGTATGATTAGCTACCCTGCCTTAAACGTGCGCTGTTAACGTTTAAATATCATCCAGGTTCGCCATAATGCATGTGGAATGGCAAATAGCGACAGGGCTACAAAGGCCGTTCGCACCATCCGTCCATTCATTTCTAGTTCGCCTGGAACCCAATAGTGGTAGATCGCTGCAGCCCCGAACGTTGCCAAGGTTAAGCTCAAAACCGAGAGCCAGTTGGACCGCAGAACACCTCGAAGTTTAAAGGCGGTTCTCAGGGAATGGCCTGCGACAAAGTAAACCACAAAAGCCTCTAGAGGGTGGAGAACGCGGAAAACCACGATCAACAAACCTAGTTCCATAAACGTCTGCAAGACTCTTTCCCAAGAGGACCATTGCGTTGCCGCGTGACCAAACAAACTAAAGAGTCCAATAAACCAGAGATTTAGGCCCCATTGAATCACCTTTGGGTCCAAAATTTCCGACCAATCCAAACCAGAGACCATGTAAAATAATTCCAATACTTCACTACGGTAAAACAAAGAAGGCAATAAGACGATCAATCCTCCTCGAACAGCGGATTCATGGGCATGCAACCATGACCATTGACGGGATAATGCATCTTCGGTCCCGAAATGCATCATACTAACGAGCAGAAAGAGCCCTAGGGTCCACCCGGGCCATAGCCACCACAAAATGAGCAACGAGGATATCCCAAAACCATAGAATACGGCTGCTTTAATGTTCCAAGCTCCATGTTCCCCTAGCAAATCAGTGGCCCCATGTGGCATTCCAACTGCGAGGCCCACGAGTAATACCCATGGGTTGTTCCCGGAACCCGTAAACAGCGTTAGGAGATGCAGCATCCCCACCGCGACAAGCATAGGGAGAAAGTTGCTTTCGCGAACTAACTGCTTAACGTTGATCACTTCCTCAGTTCAATATCCATCCGCGTTGGCAGTGTGATATTCATGGGGGGATAATCAATTATCACGTCCGAATGCCAAAGCTGCAGCGTATCTGCATCATAGTCGACCACAAACTCTAACGTATCAGGAAAGGCATAAAACCAGAGCGTTTGAACCGTGCTATCAAAGCTCCAAATTCCATCTCCTTCCTTCACGTAATGCACCGGAACCATTCCTAGTAATAGCTCCGCGGTAAAGTCAATCCGGTAATGCACAAGCGCTGAGTCATTTCGGTCCGTAAACGTAAACTCCCCGCCAACGTCATATGCCTCTCCTTTAAATTGCGCAGTGGTTGTGCTATCAAATGGATTTGGCATCGTGCCTTCGTAGGATACGGCATGCACCCGCCAGCCCTCTTTAAGACGAGGCTCAAACGGACCATCAGCCAACGGTGGAAGAGGCTCTGGTTTGGGATCTGGGTCACATGCAACTCCTAGAATTACAGTGAAGGCCGCTAAAGCCAGCCAGCCAGCCTTACCCATTAATATCAATAAAACGCTCGACATCCTTGGTCAAACCAAAGACCACAAGCTCGTCATTCTCCTCAATAATTACATCGGGCATAGGGACTCCTTTGATGTGCGGTTCTCCCTCTATGCGTTCAATGAGGGTTACAATATTTAAGCGGTATTTGGGCAGTAATCCAATATCCTCAATCGTCCGACCAATGATGTTTTTCGGTGCGGCGATTTCTACAATTTCATAATTGTCCGGCAATTGAACACACATGAGCATCGATGGATTCATCAGGCGCTCAGCCACGTTTTTGCCGACTTCCTCCTCAGGAGATAGGATTTCCGTGACCCCCAATTTCTCAAGAATCTTGCGCTGCGTTTCTCCTTGGGCACGGGCGATGAGGCGCTTTACCCCCAGCTCCATGAGTTTGACTGTAGTCAGGAGCATGCCCTCAAAGTTTTGACCAATCGAAACAACGACCGCGTCCATTTCCGTAATGTTTTGGGATTGTAGCGCTCTTAGATCCGTGGAGTCCAGCTCAACAGCATAGGCCACATGGTCTTTGATCTCGTCTACTTTGTCTCCGTCAATATCAATTGCGATGACCTCGGCGCCCTTCTCTGAGAGCTTTTTACAGATGGCTAAGCCAAACTGGCCCAAACCGATCACTGCGAATTTGTCCGCCATAATACTTATAAAAGTAGGGAAAGTGCGGCATCTAAGTCCGCTTTTAAATCCCGAACGTCCTCAATGCCAACACTCAATCGAATCAGGCCATCAGTAATTCCGCTGGCTTCGCGTTGCTCCTTGGGAATAGAGGCGTGCGTCATGGATGCGGGATGACCACTGAGGGATTCAACCCCTCCAAGTGATTCTGCCAGGGTGAACAACTTCAAGTGACTGACCACTTTGCTGGCATCTTCAAATGAATCAGAAGAAACTCGAAAGGAAATCATTCCGCCAAAACCAGACATTTGAGCCTTAGCTATGGCATGTCCGGGATGGTCTTCAAATCCCGGGTAAACGACCGCGGACACGGCTTGATGTCCTTTCAAGAAATCAGCAATTTCGGCGGCATTTTGCATATGCCGATCCATCCGTACATGCAATGTCTTGATCCCTCGAAGCGCCAAGAAGCTATCCATGGGGCCACAGACTGCTCCGGTGGCGTTTTGGATAAAATATAACTTGTCTGCTAGGGCGTCGTCATGCACTACCAGCGCCCCTAAGACGAGATCGCTGTGACCACCTAGGTATTTTGTGGCCGAATGAAGTACAATGTCTGCTCCCAAGGAAATGGGTTGTTGCAGGTAGGGTGTAGCGAAGGTGTTGTCCACCACAAGCAAGGCCCCTGACTTTTTCGCAATGCTTGACATGGCCGCAATGTCAATTACATTGAGCATGGGATTGGTTGGCGTTTCTACCCAAATCATTTTGGTCTTGGCCGAAACCAACGCCGCCACATCTGCTTCATTTCCCATGGGCGTGAAATGGAATTTCAAGCCATATTTCTCATAAATTTTAACAAACTGGCGGTAGGTTCCACCATAGAGGTCGTTGGTCGAAATCACTTCATCCCCAGGAGATAGAAGTTTCATGCATGCATCCACCGCGGCGAGGCCACTGCCAAAGGCGAGGCCATGCTTTCCGCCCTCAATAGAGGCCAATGAACGCTCCAAGGCATGGCGTGTCGGGTTTTGGGTGCGGCTGTATTCATAGCCTTGGTGATCCCCTGGAGCCTTTTGAGCATAGGTAGAGGTTTGATAGATAGGAGGCATCACTGCGCCCGTGCTGGGGTCAGGGTGCTGTCCACCGTGAATGGCACGCGTGCCGAAGTGTTCTGAGTCCATAGCTACGAAGGTAGCGACCAAGGCGTTGTACTTTCATGACATGATTGGCCGTTTTGCTCCTTCCCCTTCTGGCTTCATGCATTTAGGCCATGCGTCCACCTATCTTTTGGCATGGCTCCAAGTTCGGGCGGCAGGGGGGCGACTCCTTCTCCGGATGGAAGATATTGATCCCCAGCGAAGCAGGGCATTGTATGCCGATGCATGGCGTGAGGACTTGGAATGGCTTGGTCTTCATTGGGACCAGGAGGTTCCCGCTCAATCGAGTCGAGTTAGCGTCTATTTAGAGGCCCTTCGTCAATTGCAAGAAGCTGGGCTCGTTTTTGCCTGCCATTGCCTCCGAAAAGACATGAATGACGCCGTCCGTGCGCCGCATAAAAACTGGGGGAATTACCCTGGGACCTGCGCCCTCATGGGCTTTCCCATAACGGATTCCGTCGCATTGCGATTAAATTTTGCTCCGAACGCCTTGGTCTTGCGTCGCGCTGACGGCGCCTGTGGATATCCTCTGGCCGTCGTTGTCGATGATCGAGACCAAGGCGTTAGCCATGTCCTTCGAGGGCAGGACTTGGCCGAAAGCGAGGCCTCTCAGGTATTCCTTCATCAGGCCTTGGGTTCTATTGCCCCTCAATGCAGTCATGTCCCCCTTTGGCATGGCCCTGATGGCCGCCGTCTATCCAAACGTGATGGGGCAATGAGCCTGCGCTCGCTTCGCGAAAAGGGCTGGACTTCAGAGGACTTAATGGGGTATATCGCTGCCGCCATGGGCTACTTGGCGCATCCCGAAGGATGTCGGCCGGGCGATCTTTTGAATGCCTTTCGGGCTCTTCCTGTTCGAAAGGAGCCGGTCAGTCACGCAGAGGTTCTACCTTTGTGGGCATGATGCGCTCCATGACTGGATTCGGAAAAGGGACGGCAGAATGTGCCGCCGCTCGAATCACCATTGAAATCCGATCTCTGAATAGCAAAGGACTCGACCTCTCTTTGCGCTATCCCTCTTCCTACCGGGAACGAGAAATGGACTGGCGTAAAAAAATGGGGGAGGCCTGTGTTCGAGGTAAAGTCGACGTCAACATTCACCGTGAAGCCTTAGGTCACGAAGCGCAGGGTATTCAAGCAGAATGGCTAGAGCGTGCAATGAAGGCCCTTCAGGACGTCGCTGGAGAAAGTGTTTCTCGGGGCGAATTACTCGCCATGGCGTTGCGCTTGCCGGCTCCTTCGGTATCTGAAGAGATTGAGGCCGAAGAATGGGCAGCCATTGAGCACGCGATGGCCTCTGCGTTGAAAGATTTTGACCTGTTCCGATTGCGCGAAGGGGAAGCCCTTTCGGCAGATCTACAAGCCAATATCTCATCCATTCAGCAGGGCTTGAATCAGGTTCCTGCCATGGAAGAAGAGCGCGTCTCCCAACTCAAGGCACGACTCCAGCGAGGCCTAGAAGGCATTGAGCATGATTCAAGTCGCTACGAACAGGAGCTCATCTATTACTTGGAAAAGTTAGACGTCAACGAAGAAAAGGTTCGCTTGCAGGCCCACTTGAGCCATTTTTTGGAGGCGATGAGTGAAGGTCAAGGGCGCAAACTTGGTTTCATTAGCCAAGAGATTGGTCGAGAAGTAAACACCTTGGGCAGCAAATCTAATTACGCTCCCATGCAGCGGGTGGTCGTCCAGATGAAAGAAGAACTGGAAAAAATTAAAGAGCAGAGCCTGAACGTCTTATGAAAATGCTCGTCCTTTCTGCCCCTTCCGGCTCAGGAAAAACCACCTTGGTTCGACGCCTAATGCTCGATTTTCCAACCCTCTCATTCAGTATTTCTGCCACCAGCCGCGAAGCCCGAGGCCAGGAAAAAAATGGTGTGGATTATCAATTTATTTCCGCTGAAGAATTTACCCAGCGCATTGACTCCAAAGATTTCTTGGAATGGGAAGAGGTGTATCCCGGCACCTACTATGGCTCGCTTAAATCCGAAACTGAACGCATAATACAAGAACATAAGATTCCCATTTTTGACATAGATGTTGCAGGAGGTCTTCGATTGAAGAAAAAGTATCCAAGCGAAACCCTTGCGCTATTTATTCAAGCTCCATCCATCCAAGTACTCGAACAGCGCTTGCGCAATCGAGGGACAGATAGCGATGAAAAAATTGCCATGCGCTTAGCCAAGGCCAAACAGGAATTTGCTACGGCCAAGGACTTTGATCATATTATCGTCAATGATGACTTGGAGCGGGCCTATGACGATTTGAAGCGAATCGTCAGTCCATTCCTTTCCTCATGAAAACCGGGCTACTATTTGGGACCTACAACCCCATACACCGAAGCCATCTAATTTTGGCCCAAAGCTTGGCCGACTGGAAGTCACTTGATGAAGTTTGGTTTGTCGTGACCCCACACAACCCACACAAAATCAAGGAGGAGCTCTTGGAGGGTAAGGAACGCTTACACATGGTTCGCCTAGCAACCGCCGCCATGCCCCATCTCCTGGCTTCCGATTTTGAATTCTCTCTTGCTCAGCCCAATTACACAGTGGATAGTCTTTTGGCGTTTCAAAATGCCTTCCCTCAAAGAGCCTTCTATCTTTTGATGGGCGCAGACAATTTGCTGAGTTTTCCCCGGTGGAAAAGCCCCGAGGCTATTTTGGACATGGTGCATATACTCGTTTATCCCCGACCCGAGACAGAAATCCCAGGCGACAATGAATGGATGCGCCATCCCAAGATTCATCTCATGGATGCGCCATTAATGGATCGTAGTGCGAGCGAAATTCGCGAGCGATTGGGCATGAATGCTGATGCCAAAGATGATCTCACACCAGAGGTTGCGGCGTATATTGAAGCTCAGCAGCACTATCGCTAAGCCACGCATTGTATGGAAGCATTTTTAGACCGGGTGGCCCGTGAAATATCGGCCCAAAGCCCTCGTTTGCACCGCGCTGGAATCATTCTTCCCTCGCGCAGAGCCGAACGAGCACTCCGGCACGCCTTCCAGAAAAACCTGAAGCACGCGGTCTTATCCCCCGCGATTTGGCCGGTTGAATCCGTCATGCAGGACCTCGCTCAGCGCGATCCGGCGAGGCCCATGGATCAATTGCTTGTCTTATTTGCGGCACATGAAGAGATTTTTCAATCCCGCAGTCAAGGCCTTGAAGAGTTCTTGCGTTGGGCTCCAACGGTTTTACGCGACTTCGGAGAAATGGATCGCCATGGCGTAGACGCCAAGGCGGCCTATAGCGAAATGCGAGAAATTGAGGCCCTCGCTCATTGGGGCTTGGATGAGCCGACAGAGCTTATGCAACGCCGCTTGGAGTTATGGAGCCAAATGCCCAAGCTATATCAGCGTTACCATGAAATGCTCGAAGCCAAGGGATGGAGCACGCCTGGCGGAGTTTTTCAGCGCGCTAGTCCTTCCCCGGAGGGTCCTTTAGAAGTAACCTTACGCGCTTGGATGCAGCGCAGTGAGGTGGACCAAATCTACTTTGTCGGATTCAACGCCCTTACCCCTTCAGAGCGGGCATTTATGATTGCCGCTTACCAGTATGTGGGTGCCGTGGCCTTTTGGGATGCCGATGCACATTACCTACTTAACGCGCAGCACGAGGCGGGGGCTTCACTCAGAGGGCACCTCGAAAACTTGCCGGAGGGTTTGACTGCTGACCTACGAGAACCGCCCGCATGGTTTGCAACTTCCCAGGCCGAATTCACCATTCTTCGAGCCAATCGGGCGATTGGGGTTGCCAAGACAATCGGTGAAGTCTTGGAGAAGCTACGTCATGAAAATCCTAGCCTCCAAGGAGCCGGGCTAGTCCTTGCAGACGAAGGATTGTTGATTCCCGCACTGCAGGCTCTCCCCCGCGGATTAGAAGAGGCCAATGTGACCATGGGCATGCCGCTTACCAGCACGGCCGCTTTTGCAGGACTAGATGTTTTTTTTCAGCTCCACGAAGCCCGTGAATTATCCCAAGGAAGTTACCCCTATCGCTTGCTTCAAGCTACCTGCATCCATCCGGTATGCCAAGCCATGTATTCGGGGGAAGCTGACTTGCATGGCGTGGCGGAGAAGCTTCGTCGAAGCAAACGCGCTCATTGGCGTTGTGCTGATGTCCTTGAATTACTTGGGGAGGGAGGGCTCCTTTGGGGAGAATATTCCGAACCAAAGGCCTTTTTGAAAGACCTAGAGCAGGTCCTCGAGGCCTATGTTGATGGCTTGCGATCCGCTTGGGAAGCAGAGCCCGCTCGCTTATGCCTGAATGCGCTTCACAGCCTACAAACATGGCTTCCCGACCATGTACTCAGCTTTGGGAGCTTGAGGCGATTATTCAAGCAATTCGCACAAGAAAGCCCCGTCAACTTCTATGGAGAGCCCTTTGATGGCCTGCAAATGCTAGGTCTGCTGGAAACGCGAAACCTCGATTTTGACACCATCATCTTGGCTCCCATGAATGAAGGCGTCCTTCCCAAGGGGCGTAATGAAGCCTCCTTCTTGCCGCATGATGTCCGACGAGCCTACGGAATGCCCTTACCCCGGGACCGCGAAGGCATCATGGCCTACCATCTTTATCGACTTGTACAGCGCGCTCGCCGGGTGTACTTCATTGTCAACGGGGAATCAGATGGAATGGGCAAGGGCGAGGCCAGTCGATTCATTGCCCAGATGGAAGTAGAATTCCCACGTTATCCTGGCATTCGTTGGATCGACCGAGGCATTCAAATCCCTATGGATCCAACCCGTTTGCAAAAAGCCTGGAAAATTGATAAGTCTCCGGCGGTACTATCCCAAGTCAAAAGCCAATTAATGACCCGGGGGCTGAGTCCTTCCAGTATGGGAAGCTTCTTGCGCGACCCCGCCGAATTCTATGTTCGCTTTGTCTTGGGTATTTATGAAGAAGAGGCGGTGCAGGAGCGCATGGCCGCTAACATTCGGGGCAGTGTCCTGCATCATGTGCACGAGGACCTTTTCAAGCACTATCAGAACACGGGCACCTGGGACGCCGCCCGAGTAGATGATGCCCTTGAAGCAGGCATAGCCACATACCACCCTGGCCGGTTAACCTCTGGACCCTTTGTTATCGAGCGGCATGTCCTTCAAAAGATGGCCGATGACTGGGCGCACGCCGAAGGGCGTCGTATCCAAAGCGGTTCAGATCGAGACAGTCCTTGGCAAGTCCACTTGGTGGAGAAGACGATTGAAACGACGCTCCTCGTTGACGGTTGTGCGGTGCGCGTCAAAGGAAAGGCCGACCGTATTGAGGCATGGTCCAACGGCTGGGCCATTATTGATCTCAAGTCCGGAAGCTTTTCAGAGTGGGAACTGCGCGTGAACGCTTTGGAAGACTTGCTTGATTCCAAAAAATCAAAAGCGTTGCAGTTATTTACCTATGCTTGGCTCCTCTCCAAGCAATCCGCAACTGGCCCGTACAGAGCCGGTATTGCCGCGATGCGAAAGCCCTTAGAGCCAGTGGCTTGGCTTAGTTATCAAGGAGAAGAGTGGATCAGCCAGAGCCTATTGGACGAATTTGAACAGCGCGTCATGACCCCGCTCATTCGGGCCATGCTTGACCCCAGCAACCCATTTGCCTCTCCGGAATTTCTAGGAGATGACGACGAGGCTTAAAGGCCCCGCTGTGCCAAAAGCCGGGCAATGTACTTGCCCAAAATGTCAAATTCTAAGTTGACCGAATCTCCCAGCGATAAGCGGTGAAAGCGAGTATTTTCCCACGTATAAGGAATGATCGCCACAGAAAAAGAGGTGGGCGTGGAATCCACCACCGTCAAACTCGTCCCATCCACCGCGATGGACCCTTTTGGAACGGTGACATGGTCATCACTACGTGGATGATTGATTTGGACTTTCCAGCTTCCGTCCTGATCCTCGATCGCCGAGACCACTCCCATCCCATCCACATGGCCTTGGACCACATGGCCATC
>JAQWXR010000036.1 GCA_029254375.1 Schleiferiaceae bacterium
TTGTTTTCACAGACAAAAACTACAGGCAGATTCCATAGCATCGCCAAGTTGAACGTTTCATGCAGAGAGCCTTGACGTACCGCACCATCCCCCATATAGGTCATAGTCACGTGCTTATCGCCCTTGTATTTGTCGGCAAAAGCGAGGCCAGCCCCCAAGGGAATTTGACCCCCTACGATACCATGGCCTCCGTAAAAATGGTGCTCTTTGGAAAACATGTGCATTGATCCGCCTTTTCCGCGGGAAGTTCCGGTCACCTTACCCATCAATTCTGCCATGATTCGTCGGGGATCTACCCCCAAACCAATCGGCTGAACGTGATTTCGATAGGCGGTGATCATTTTGTCTCCCGGCTCCATGGCCAACAGGGCTCCAGCGAGTACCGCTTCTTGCCCATTGTACAAATGAAGGAATCCACGAATCTTTTGCTGAATGTACAAGGCGGCAGCCATGTCTTCAAATTTGCGCCAGAAGAGCATGTTTTCATACCACTTCAGATAGACGTCTTTGGTCAGTTTTTTCTTTGCCATGATGCGCGTTTAAGCGGGGTCAAAAATAGGGCGCAGCGCCGGAACATAGGCGCTGGGGTATGATTTACACTAAGGAACTTAATCCAGCAATTGATTCAGATCCACCAAAGCACTGAAGCGGATCGTGTTTTCGAGGGGTGATCGCACCGTCTGGTCGGCTGGAAATAAGTAAGCAAAGTCCAGTCCCAGTAGGCTATAGCGAAGGCCAAAGCCCATGGTAAAGAAGCGGCGATTTCCCTTGAGCGCATCTTCGTGCTGATAGCCCCCTCGAACGGCAAATTTGTTGTCATACCAATACTCCACTCCGGCATTGTACATAAATTCACGCATGAGTTCTCTCGCACCGTCAGGTTTAGCACCAGGATCCCAGCTCTGAAAGATGCCTTGCATCACAGGAACCTGATCATCCTTGCCTGCGATAATTTCATAGCGATCGCCATCTCCATCCACATCCAAAAGGTCCCGAACAGGCTGTGTGGGCACTAGTAATTTATTCACATCGAATAAGACTACGACCCGATTGTAACGGTCCAAAATCCAATTATATCCTACGCCCAATTTCATGTTGGTTGGAATAAAATCTGCATCACCAGATTCCGTATATTTCACTTTAGCCCCAATGTTGGATAGGTTTAATCCTCCAAGCCATTGGCCCTTTTGACCATCTGGCAAATTCAATTCTTCGCCTTGGTAGTAAAATGAAACGTCGGTGGCGACTGTCTGGCCCGCTTTCGTTTGAAGGCTACCAACTACTTGGCCTTGGGTCAAATCAGACAATGCATAACGCAAGCCAACGCCCGCAGACCAATTTTCAGACAACTTCAAAGCGTAGGCGACATCCAAGGCCATTTCGTAGGGCCGGTAGGTCCCCTGCTCGTCTCCTTGTTCATTGCGGAACGTAATATCTCCTAACGAGAAATATCGAAGGCTCGCTCCAACACCTGAGCGCTCCCCTAAGCCCATCGCAACATTCGCAAACATCAATTCGACATCCGGAACGAGTCTTCGAAGCCACGGGGTATAAGACAAGCCTCCCTGCATATTTCCCGCACCCATGAAAGCCAATTTGGCCGGATTCCAGAACAACGCATTTGCATCGGGAGAGGCGGCCACCCCAGCATTCGCCATTCCGCCCATCCGGGCATCAGGTCCAATGTTAAGCATAGGCATGGCCGAAGTTACCACGTTCAGATTGTCGCCAAAAGCGGTAGTCTGTGCAGAAGACAGAAGGGCCCCACAAAGGGCAGCAGAGAGAAATAACAGACGAATGATTCGCTTCATAAGAGGCACAAATATAGGTTTAGTGGAGGAGGATAACGCGTTCTGCGGCATGAACTGTTTGGCCATCGGATCGGCGACGCACACGAACCCGCGCAACAAACCATCCTGCCGGCATCAAATGCCCGTGGCCATCACTACCATCCCACTGAACGGACTGCAAGACAGCGGAAGTGGGCATACCACTCCAGGATTGATAAAAAATTTGTTGCCCATCGGGCGTGTGAACCGTCCATTGCACGTCGAGGCTATCCCCCGCTGCATTGTGCTCCACATCTAGATAGAAGGGGCCAGCACCTGGATTTGGGTAGATACGCATGGCACCTAGTTGGAGAGAAGCTCGAGACATCACAGTAAAGTCAACGCTGCCTTCCGAAACATTATTGTAACTATCCCATGCTCGCACTGAAAAAGTATGCGCTCCATCATTCAAATCTTCAAAAGGCCACGTTGCCATCCCGCGCTGGAATGTGCCGGGATTGGCACTGTAACGACTATTTAAAGAGAAGGAGGTATTCCAATCACCGTCTAGAGCGCCCATAAGGTCATGGCCAATCCCATTCCCCACCGCGTTGATTCCATTTTCATCAAAAAGATGAACTAATCCCAGCGGGTCTGGACCGGTGATCCCGCCCGATTCGAAAAGGCTATCCCCTATGAAGACTTGAACGGTTGGACCTGTCACGTCAACAGGTGCATTCGGGTCAATTCCCCCGATATATACCCTAAAGTCGCTGCCCGAGGCATCAGTCGAATCCGACTGCGCATAAAATGAGAATTTGCCTTGGCCCATTTGAAGGGCAATATCCAAAGGCATAACCCATTCCGCCTCAAAATAACCTGCATTCGCGATGACCTGGCCTCGATAGGCGGCATTTTCCCATTCGCCAAAGGAAATGTAGGGTCCTTCGTCGTCGTTCTTAAGTGTGCTACGCTCCACTTTTTTGTCGAAGAGGATGAGCTGAACCGGTCCATTAAACTGGGGCGCCACGGACCCAGACAGACCATCTTGGACATGCCCTTGAATTTGAACTCGTTGCAATGCAGCTAAGGTATCACTCACCGCCAGGCCAGCACTATCTGAAGGAAGGAAGAGGTGATTGATGCTATCCAAAACCACCCTATGCTCTGGGACATTTAAACGCAAGGCGGGATCTCCCAGCAGGGAAAAACGCAATTTATCCGCCGAGGTAGTCCCATTTTTTGCACTTCGGAGGATTTGGCCAAACGTTCTATAGTGCCCTGCCTCCTTTTCGAAAATTACTCGAAAAATAGAATCGTTCAAGGTGGCCGCCCCATCCACATAGACTACCCGGGTAGTACTGAGCAAGGCAATCGCCCCTCCGTTAGGGTTCAAAAGCAAAAACTCCCCGGCGGAGGTCCTCAAAGGATCGTCAAGGCGACTGAATTCGCATGTGACGGTTACAAAAAGTGGAAGCTTAGCCCCGTTGGTAAATGTCTTGGTGTCGTTTAACTGAAGGATATTCTCACTAGCCCATCCAACTTCTCCCCCATGGCCCACATAGGCCGTCACGAGGTTTCCGTCATTGATGGACTGCACTAATTCCGTTCGCAGTCGCGGATAATTCTGGCTGGCACTACTGGACTGCTGTTCATAGCTGTCAGCATACATTTTGTCGATGTCCAAAAACGGGTAGGCCGTGTCAATTCGGTCCGCGATGATATTTGGAATACTCGTTAAAACGGCCTCCCAGGCATGGTCCACATCATCGGACACGAATAGAACTTTTTTGCGCCAAGCACCCATGGACTGTTGCGGATCGGTGTAGGCGAAGATTTTGTCCACCACAGCTTTGGCCTCTGCCTCGGTGTTGACCGGGATTCGGCCTATACCTAAATCCAATCCTTTCGCCCGCAAATTATTGCCTTCGTCCTCCTCCAGGAAGCCGTAAAAGTCATCCGTGCTAAAGCTCGAATAAAGAGAAAAACTACTGTAACTCTGATAAATGGGTACCTGATTTGTGTTGGGTTCTACAACGCCACGGTAATCATAGGAGGCATCTCCAAAGAGTAAGAGGTATTTGGGGCGATCCGCGGAGCTATCCGCGTTGTTCCACAGATAGCGCATAAAATCCTTGATGGCCGTAATGTCTTGAACCCCCGATGAAAATTCATTATAAATTTCTTCGACATCCACAGCCATGACCCGAAGGCCCTTGGCCGTATGAAGAGCGGCCAATCGTTCGGCCTGAGCTAGTAAAAGAGCTGGAGCAACAATGACATAATCCAAAGGGCCCGATGCATGAAGGTTCTGATTGGCCACCTTACCTAGAAGACTAGGAGCCGCCGCTGACATTTCAAAAATGGCCACCGACTGGGGAAGCGTTCCATCTAAGCGCAAACCCCATTGGGAAATGCCATTTGCGGAAAAGGGAATGGGCGTAAGCACCGTCGGCTGAAGAGGATTGCTGACATTCCAGGCTCGACCGTTTGCGCTGAGCCCACCTGAAACCCCAGTAAGATTAGCTTGAATTACGGAGGTATCTGAGGGTAGGAAATGCCACACTTGCGGGCTCTGCCGCCACTTAAACGGCGCATCGGCATTCACATTGACATAGTCCAGCCAGGCTGAAGCACTGGGATTTACGACGCGATTGAAATTCAGTGTCACATCGCCCCAAGAGGCCGTTAACGCAGATTGCTGCTGAGTCAAAGTGGATTCATCCACGTAATCCGCACCCGAGGATGCCGCAACCGATCCGAAATAGAGTTCGCCCACATCCCCCTGATTTGTGCTCAATTCAAGCTGAGTACCCGTCACCGTGGATCGCCCAACAGCTCGTGCTCGGAAAAGCGCTGTACTTTGCTCATCGAGGGCATCCAAGTCCAAATTGACCTGTCGCGTTAAGGTGAAGTCAAAAAGTTCCCCGAACCACTGGCGACCGCTTCCTACTAAATTTTGGAGTTCTTGCTCATGGTGCGCTACATGCGTGTAGCGACTCACGGGCATGAAAGGGCCGTTTAATGGGCTAGCCGCTTGGATGCGTTCACCTCCTTGGGTAGAGGTGACAAAATAGATTTGCTGATCGCTATAGGGGTGGTGCCTATGGTCCAGTCCATCCGTCACAGGGTTGTGCACCCATTCATGCGGACTTTGCCCATAAAAGAATAGGCGGTCCGAACCAGAAAACTGCCCATCTCCACCGTCGTTTACCAAAATGTGTAAAGGCAATAAATCCGTTTCTCGGGCTGTATTGTTTCGTTCTGGTAACAGACCAGCACTGCGGCCGTAGACTCCTATTTTCGCCGATTCAAAGGGAGCTGTCCCCAATCCAAGACTTTCCAAATCTGCTGGACTGAGCATGTAAATTGCATCTTCAGATACGGCCACCTTGGACCAATCTCCTTGGGCCAGAACCGACGCAGCATTTTGAGCAAATACTTGACTTACAGCAATTAAAAAGAGTAAAAACAGCGTAATTCGGCGCAAAAGGGTCGGAATATTAGTTAGATACGGGAATAAATTTTAATCTTTGATAGCATAAACGCGGAAAAGCCTCGTTTGTTGTTTGGGCAAATTTGCGGCCTTTTTCTCGAAAGAACGAGGAAAATCGTATACTTGTGGCTCTAAAATCGTACATCTGACATGGCAGTGAAACGCCTATTGACCATAGCTTTCGTCCTTTTGGGGCTCTCGTCCGTTTACGGTCAGGATCCCCATTTCACGCAATTCTATGCCAACCCACTGTATTTGAATCCCGCTTTTGCCGGTGTCAAGCAGTGTCCTAAAGTAAACGTCAACTACCGTAACCAGTACCCTTCTTTGGGGGTTTACCAGACGTATTCTGCCTCATTTGACCAATATGTAGACCGCCTCAATGGGGGGCTAGGCGTACTCATTATGCAAGACGAAGCAGCTAATGGCGCACTCGCGCTCACAGAGGCCTCTCTTATTTATTCGTATCACTTGACGGTGACGCGTGATTTCTCGATTCTTTTTGGTGCTCAGGGCACCTTTCGTCAGCGTTCCTTGGATTGGAATAGTTTGACTTTCCCAGATCAAATCGATCCTTTCTACGGATTTGTCAAGCCCACTAATGAGATTGCGCCAGATAATGCTACGAATAGCCACTTGGATCTCACCTTTGGAATCTTAGGCTTTACGGAGAACTTCTATGCCGGTTTTACAGCCTCACACGTGACGGAACCAGAAGAGGCATTTTTGTCCAATAACAGCCTTCCTATGAAATTGTCTGCTCAAATGGGTGCAACCATCCCCATTGGACGCAAGAGACTTTACAATTCCTTGGACAATCTCTTGATCCCACACGTGGTTTTCCAAAGTCAGGGCGGTGCGAATCAACTTACCGGTGGCCTGTCCTTCAACCGAGGACCTATCACCGGAGGAATGGGCTATCGTCAAGCCTTGGGTGCCATTAGCACTAATCCAGATGCATTGGTCTTCATTGTCGGTATTGCACCGAATGATGTGCCCTGGACCTTCGGATATTCATACGATTACACGATTTCTCCTCTCAAAAATACCTTGGGTGGTGCACATGAGATTTCCATGTCCTATCTGTTCCCTTGTCGCTCTAGTCGCACGCGCTACAGTGAAATAAAGTGTCCTAAATTCTAATTGATTCTCCTATGAAGCTTCAATCTGTTCTTCGTTCCTGCACAGTTGCCTTAGCGGCGACTCTGCTTTTGGCTAGCTGCGGTAAAACCGCTTCCAGCTCGACTGGCATGTCATACAATGACAAGAAAAATGGTGGTTTTCAAATTAATCTCAACTACAAAGGCCAAGAGACCGGTCCAGGTCTTGTTTTTGTTGAAGGTGGCACGTTCATCATGGGTCGCGCTGAAGAGGATTTCATTCGCGATTGGAATAACACCCCCAACCGTGTTACTGTGGCTTCCTTTTACATGGATGAAAATGAAGTAACCAATGCGGACTACCGCGAATACCTTTATTGGTTGCGTCGCGTCTACGACTATGGCTATTACCCGCAGATTTATCAGTCAGCCCTTCCAGATACTTTAGTTTGGCGCGATAAATTGGGATACAATGAGACCTACGTAGAAAACTACTTGCGTCACCCAGCATACAACTTCTACCCTGTAGTAGGTATTTCATGGGAGCAAGCCATGCGCTATTGCTCGTGGAGAACTGACCGCGTGAACGAGCAAATATTGATCGACAAAGGCATTTTAAATGTCATGGCGAACCAAGCTGATGATCAGAACTTTAATACAGAAGTTTACCTGTACAAACAGGGCGAATACACCCAGCAGAATAAGCGAGGAATGAAGGATATTTCTCCCCAGCAAGTCTACGGCAAAGAGGGTCGTCCAGCGCGCATTGAGGATGGCATCTTGCTTCCCAAATACCGTCTACCAACGGAAGCCGAATGGGAATATGCAGCCTATGCAGAAGTAGGTAATCGTGTGTACAACCGTACCATCGATCGCAACAAATACACTTGGAACGGCTCTAGCGTGCGCAATTCCGATAAGCAAAACCGTGGGGATATGTTGGCTAACTACCGACGGGGAGCCGGAGATAATATGGGTATAGGCGGTTATTTGAACGACCAAGCTAACATCACCATGCAGGTGCGTTTCTATCCCCCAAATGATTTCGGTTTATACGATATGGCTGGAAACGTGGCCGAATGGGTATTGGACGTATACCGTCCTTTGTCTGGAACCGACATGAGCGAGCACCGCCCTTTCCGTGGTAATGAGTTTGAGACCTTTGATAACAACTACGAAGGCATGGGCGAACTAGCCGTCTTGACTGAGCCTCAATATGATACGGACAGCTCTCTCGTTCGCCTACCAGGTCAATTGCCTGTGCGCAAAGTGACAGAGGAAGAAAACCTTGGACGTCGCAACTATCAGAAATCTGACTACCGTGACTTTGTGGACGGTGATGTCGAATCCTCCATCCTCTATGATAAGGGCGGTGTAGCTGAAGGCGATGCTCCGATGTACGAATATGGGGAGTCCACCTTGATCGGCAATAGCGCACGCGTGTTTAAAGGTGGTTCTTGGAAAGACATGGCCTACTGGTTATCTCCAGGAACTCGCCGATATCTTGAACAGGACCTCTCTACCGACTTTATCGGCTTCCGTTGCGCGATGGATCGCGTAGGATTCCAAAACTTGGATGACAACCGCCGCAAGAGCAACGCCAAGCCCAAAGAAGAGAAATTCCGCCGCTACAAGCCCTGATGGAACGGCTCTACGCATGCTTTGACGAGCATGTAGGAATCTGCTCAGACTCTCGTTTACTCGAGTCTGGGCAGATTTTTTTTGCGCTCAAGGGGGAACGTTTTGATGGGCATGTCTTCGCTCAAGAAGCCTTGGACCTTGGCGCTTCTGCGGTCGTCATCGAAGATTCCGTCGCCGGGCTGGATCTCAGCAACCCACAGGTTTTTCATGTCAAATCCGTCATAAGCACATTGCAGGATTTGGCCCGCTACCACCGACGGCACTGGGGAAAGCCAATTATCGCTATGACAGGTAGCAATGGGAAAACTACCGTCAAAGAACTCTTTGCTGCGGTGCTAGGCCAGAAGTTTATCTTGCTTGCCACCAAAGGCAATTTTAACAACCACTTAGGTGTTCCTTTCACGCTGCTTCAACTTCAATCAAAACACGAGCTCGCCGTGGTGGAAATGGGAGCCAACCACCAAGGGGAAATTGACCAATTGAGTCGCATTGCAGAACCCACATTGGGCTACATAACCAATTTTGGCCGGGCTCACTTAGAAGGCTTTGGGGGTGTAGAAGGAGTGATCCAAGGGAAAACTGAGCTCTATCGTTACCTCAAAGGCTCTCACGGCGAAATACTGTACAATCCGGAAGATGCCATACAAGTGGAGCATGTAGGCCAGGGCGCTTTGGCTTTTCATGAGGAGCTTCACACATGGATGGAGGACGATGGATTCGTTCATATCCGCCAAGGATATCATCAAGTGAAGAGCAACCTCAGCGGTAGCTTCCAAGGAAACAATTTAAAGGCAGCATGGACCCTAGGCCTTCGCTATGGCCTCAGTCCAGAATTGATTTGTCAAGGCATCGCATCGTACATTCCAAGCAACAACCGAGGTGAACTGCGTAAAACAGAAAAAAACACGCTATTCCTGGATGCCTACAATGCAAACCCATCGAGTATGGAGCTTTCTTTTCTCTATGCTAAGGATTCCCATCCAGAGCTTCCCCATGTGTACATGGCGGGCGATTTGTTTGAATTAGGAAGCTATTCAGCTTTGGAACACCAAGACATGGTGGATCTATTTGTCGCCCATAAGGCAGAGCACGTCTGGTTGATTGGGGAAGCCTTTTCGCATTGCCGTTTCCCGGAGCATTATCGAAGTTTCAGAAAAACCTCCGAGGCCCTTAGCGCCCTTCAAGATCAGCAGATCCAAGGAGCGTTTATTTGGATCAAAGGGTCGCGCGGCATGGCTTTAGAAAGCCTTTTACCTGCGCTCTAAGAGCTTGTTATTCCAATACGCTTAGAGAGAGAGGCGCAAACCCATTCGGACCCCCACAAAAAGCGGCAGCTCCGCGTAGGCACGGTTGATCGTCCCTTCTTCGAGATCACCAAAACCATAATCCATCATCCCCATCAAGGAGTAGCTGAGGTATTCCGTAATGGCCATATTTCCGCCAACCTGGATTCCTGCCGTCCAAAAGGAAGGGGCATGGGGGGCATCGACAAGGCCATTTACGCCACTCTGCTGAAATCTGATCGCCCGGCGATACGTAATGGTTGGCCATACCTCTAGGCTGACTTCATCACTCAGTTGAGTCACTAAACCCGCACGGAATGGGATTGACCAATACCGCGCTTTCGTTTCCTGTACCACATCATCGGAAAGAGCGTGGGCGTAATTGATCCATGTTTGACCTACTCCGATGCCCAAATACAGAGGACGCAAATGAACATCGGCAGAGAATCCCGATTCTACGTTTAAACGAGACAAAAATCGATCATTCACTTCAGGACGCACGCCATTTAGGTCCGTGCCAATCCGACGAAAGATGGTCGAGGGCTGGGCATAGACATTGAAATTTACCAGGCGTTGTCGGACGTCGCTATCGGTATAATATCGAGGTTCAGACTGGGCTGACATTCCTAGTGATGCACATAGAATGCCGAAAATAATTATCCGTTGCATGCGGCTACTTTGTCTTTAAATGCTTGAATAAGGTCGGGAATTCCCGCGGGATTTTTGCCTCCTGCAGAAGCATAAAATGCCTGTCCTCCACCCCCACCTTGAATATAGCTTCCGAGCTCACCCACCCATTGACCGGCGTTCACAGAGCTTAAGGCTTCTTTCCCTGCGCCAAGATGCACTTGTGCCTTGCCTTCGATTTCTATGGCCAAAAGGATGACAGCCCGCGGATGCTGGTCTTTAATTTGGAAAACTAGGTCTTTGGCCGAGGCGGCATCCAAATCTACTCTGGCTGCCATAACGGAATAGCCGCCCAGCATTTCTGCCGAATCAAGTAAATCTCCTTTGAGGTTGCCTGCTTGAGCACGGTTCAATTCTTCTAGCTTTTTTTGAAGGTCGGATAGCTCCTGGCGCAAACTGCGAATCTCGCTAGCTGGATCTGCATGTTTGGCTTCGGCAGTGATTTCAGCCAAGCTGGCTCGCTGCTCCAACAAATAATTCAATGCCGATTGACCCGCTAAGGCCTCGACCCGACGAACACCTGCGGCCACTGAGGACTCAGAAATCAGAATAAACGATCCCAATTGTTGGCTATTTTCCCTATGCGTTCCTCCACATAATTCAATGCTTGGGCCGAATTGTACGGCGCGAACTTTATCGCCATATTTCTCGCCAAAGAGCGCCATAGCGCCCATGGCTTTGGCTGCATTTACCGTAATATCAGCATGCACTTGCAATGGAAGGGCCTCTGCAATCATCTGACGCACTTTCGCTTCAATAGCGGTCCATTCTTTTGGACTCATTTTCTGGAAGTGAGAAAAGTCAAAACGCAATCCCCCCGGATGAACTAATGAGCCTCGCTGTTCGACATGACTGCCGAGCACCTCCCGTAAGGCATGGTGCATCAAATGCGTGGCGGAATGGTTTTCGGAGGACTCACGGCGACGTTGAGCATCTACCTGAGCAAAAACGCTCTCGGTCCATGCGCTAGGTGCTTTTTCCAAGTGGTGAAGAATGACCCCGGTCTCCTTGGTCGTATTGAGTACGGCAACGCGATCTGAACCAAAAATCAGGACGCCCTGGTCACCGACTTGCCCACCTCCCTCGGGATAGAATGGGCTGCCTTCGAGCACGACCTGAACGAATGACCCTTTGGCAGTTTCTACTTTGCGATGGCGCAACAGCTTGCAATTTACCTCCAGTTGTTCATAGCCTGTAAACAAATCACTTTGGCCGACGGCGATCTCTTGCCAGTCGCCTACTTTTTGAACCGATGCTGCTCTAGAACGCGCTTTTTGACCTGCCATTTCTTTGGCAAATCCCGCCTCATCTACCGAAAGACCTTTTTCACGGCAAATCAATGCCGTCAAATCCAAGGGGAAGCCAAACGTATCGTAAAGTTCAAAGGCCCGTGCCCCAGAAATCACCCCATCATGGGCCTCACTGATCGCCAAGTCTAAGCGCTTTAGACCAGATTCAAGGGTTCTCAAAAAAGCGGTTTCTTCTTCGGCAATTACCTGGGCCACCAAGGCACCTTGCGAGTATAGCTCTGGGAAAGCCTCCCCCATCGCTTCCTGCATAACCGGCACTAAATGGGTCATGAAGGGCTCACGGAATCCCAAATCAGAATAACCATAACGCACGGCGCGGCGAAGAATACGTCGGATGACATAGCCCGCACCCCCGGAAGAAGGAAGCTGACCATCGGCGATGGCAAAGGCGACTGCACGAATGTGATCTGAAATAACTCGGAAGGCAATGTCGATCCGCTCCTCTTTGCCATAGGTCATGCCGCAGAGTTCTGCGATTTTGGTCAAATAGGGCGTGAATACATCGGTATCATAGTTGGATGACTTTCCTTCGATCGCACGCACGAGGCGCTCAAATCCCATACCTGTATCCACGTGCTGGGCGGGCAGCGGCACCAAGGAGCCGTCTGCCTTGCGTTGGAACTGCATAAACACCAGGTTCCAAATCTCAATGACTTGAGGGTGATCCGCATTGACTAGAGCGGCACCGGGAGCCGCTTGGCGCTCCAATAATGGGCGCAAATCAATGTGTATTTCAGAACACGGACCACAGGGGCCCGTTTCGCCCATTTCCCAAAAATTATCTTTTTTCGAGCCGTCCAAAATTCGGTCCGCTGCGATGTGCTTTGACCACATACCACGCGCTTCTTCATCCGCGGCCAATCCATCGGAGGCATCGCCCCCGAAAATGGTCACATAAAGTTGATCTTCGGACAAGCCATAGACCTCCGTCAAAAGTTCCCAGGCCCAATCGATAGCCTCTTGCTTGAAATAATCGCCAAAGCTCCAGTTGCCGAGCATTTCAAACAGGGTGTGGTGATAGGTGTCGATACCTACTTCTTCTAAGTCATTGTGCTTACCACTCACACGTAGACATTTCTGCGTGTCCGCGATGCGAGGATGCGCAGAAGGGCGGGCCCCTATGAACACATCCTTGAACGGGTTCATGCCCGCATTTGTGAACAAAAGGGTGGGGTCATCCTTCATCACCAGCGGTGCTGAAGGAACAATGGCATGGCCTTTGGACTTAAAGAAATTTAAAAATGTGGAGCGAATTTCCGAGGAAGTCATGATTGCCTACTTTTGAAGGACTCCAAAATTAGGGGAAATCCTCCGGCTATGCGGAAATCGAAGTATATATATGACCCATTAACCCTGGCGTACCAAAAAGTGGAACGCACATGGAGGCATCGTTTGCGCGATACTAGCCTATTTTTACTGGCCTCAACCCTGCTCGGCATCGTCTTTTTTCTCATTCTAGAATCGGTGCTGGACTCTCCAAAAGAAAAGGCCCTTAAAAGAGAATTAAACGATGTTTTGATCACCTATGAGCAATTGAATGACCGGGTAGATGAATTATCTCTGGTCATGGGTGACATGGAACAACGTGATGACGAGGTTTACCGCGTCGTTTTTGAATCTGAACCTATAATGGGAGAACTGAGGCTCTCCTCCATTGGTGGGTCCGCTGAACGTTATGAAGCCATACGCGGCCTAAGCAATGCCGCTTTACTTGAGCGCACCGCCAGAAAAGTCGATGAATTAACGAAGCGATTAAGTGTTCAATCTGAAAGCTTAGATGATTTGGCCAAATTGGCCACAAACAAAGAAGCATTGCTCAATGCCTTGCCGGCGATCCGTCCGATTAAAATGACCGCAGGTGTGCGCTTCTCCTCGGGCTTCGGATACCGCATGCACCCCATTTTCAAAGTGCAAAAATTGCATGCGGGGGTGGACTTTACCGCCAAAAAAGGCAGTCCCATCTATGCCACCGCGGATGGAACGATCATTTCAAATGACGTCTATGGCGGGCGGGGCTTTGGAAAGCACCTCACCATTAGCCATGGATTTGGCTACCACACCCTTTATGCCCACATGGATCGCGTGGTGAAACGCCGAGGTCAAAAAGTAAAGCGAGGTGATTTAATCGGCTACGTGGGCAATACGGGGCGTTCTACTGCACCCCACCTGCACTATGAAGTCATTCGCAATGGACGTCGTGTGAATCCTATTAACTACTTCTTTAATGAGTTGACCCCAGCTGAGTATGATGCCCTTGTGCGCGCTGCGGCAGCCTCTAACCAAAGCTTTGACTAAGATGGCCACCTTACCTACGGAATGGACAAAACGATACTACAGCATCGGCGAGGTCGCTGCCATTTTTGAGATAAATACCTCTACGCTTAGATTTTGGGAAAAGGAATTCCCAGAACTCCGTCCAAACAAGAATGTTCGCGGCATTCGGAAATACACGCCTGAGAACATGGAAACCGTTCGGCGGATCTACCATCTCGTGAAAGAACGCGGCTTCACCCTCAAAGGGGCCCGTCAGAAATACAAACAAAACCCAAGCGAAGTCGTCCAAACTGAAGATGTGGTACGGCGTTTGCTTAAAATTAAAGGGGACATGGAGTCCCTTAAAAAACAACTAGATTCTCTTAGATGAAACGATCTTCGATCACTATTTTCTCCATCGTTGCAGCCGTGCTTATCCTCATCTTTTGGGGAGTAAATACCAACAACCGATTTGTCAGCCTCAATGAAGATATTGAAGGCCAATGGGCCCAAGTGGAAAGCGCCTATCAGCGCCGAGCTGACTTAATACCAAATTTGGTAGCTACTGTGAAAGGCTACGCCGATTTTGAGCAAGAAACATTGACAGAAGTTATTGAGGCGCGCGCCAAAGCAAGCTCCATTAATTTGGATGCCAACAGCCTGAGTCAAGAAAATATTGCGGCTTTCCAAGAAGCCCAAGGAGCCCTGAAGGGATCATTAAGTCGCTTACTTCTCACCGTTGAGCGCTATCCCGATCTCAAGGCAAACCAAAATTTTCTAGCCTTACAGGATCAATTGGAGGGTACCGAAAACCGAATCAACGTGGCGCGGGATCGCTTTAACAAATCCACGCAAGCATACAACAGTTCCATCAAGCGCATCCCTGCCGCATGGATCGCTGGTATTGGTGGTTTTGAAGCACGTGGGTACTTTGAATCTGAAGCTGGAACCGAAGCTGCACCTGAGGTATCGTTTGAATGAAGATTTTACTTCAAGAGAGCGATAAGGAAGTACTTCAAGCCGCTATTCAAGCGGCTGAAAAGAACTGCTCGGGCGAAATTCGCGTCCACGTGGCAGAAACATGTACCCGGGACCCTTTGGTTGAAGCTCGCTACTGGTTCAAGCAGCTTGGAATGCACAAAACCGCCTTGCGGAATGGGATTCTCTTTTACATCGCCTTGGACAGCCGCAAATTTTCCATCTTGGGGGATCAAGGCATTCACGAAAAAGTAGGCCAAGCCTTCTGGGATCAAGTGCGCGACGCCATGCTTCCCTATCTTCAAAATGAGGATTGGCTGGGTGGACTGTCTTCGGGAATTTCCGAAGCAGGGAAAGCTTTAGCTATTTATTTTCCTCACGCTGGTGCAACCGACATCAATGAATTGTCGGATGAAATCAGTCATTCATCGTGAAGTTCTGGGGCAGCCTATGCATCCTGATTGCAAGCGCAATATGCACCTGGGCTCAACCTTACGGAAAGCCCGACGTCCGCGAGGGACTCGTTAGTTTCCAAGGCATCCAAGCGCAATCCCTATTTCAGCGCGATGAAGAGGCCCAATTAGAGTCGGTATTGCGCGCAGTCAACGACTCTACCTCGACTCAAATTGCTGTACTCTTCGTGGAGGCCTGCAACGACGATATTAATTTTGCCGCAGCACAAACACTCAGTGATTGGGGCATTGGTCAAACTGGCAAAGACAATGGCGTATTGGTTCTCGTATCCATGGATGATCGAAAGATGGCCATCTCCACGGGCTATGGGCTTGAGGCTACGCTGACGGATTATCAGTGTAGTCGCCTGATCCAAGAGGTCCTCATCCCTTCTTTCCGAGAGGGAGCATATGAAGCTGGACTGAGCGAAATGGCTCGTCAAATGGCTCAATTACTCAGCGGTCAGTTCGACTCTGAAGCGCAAAAATCCTATCGGGATGACCGAAAAACACAACGGCTAATTTTTCTACTTCTCTCCGTATTAGCCCTTATCTTTTTTTCCGTCCGTCATAAAGGTGGTCCTGGTTCGGGTTTTGGTGGCCGTCAGGGATACTGGATGGGACCGGTAGGAGGGGGCATGTACCGCGGCGGTTTCGGGGGTGGCGGAGGCTTTGGTGGAGGTGGTTTTGGTGGCTTTGGCGGCGGTATGGGCGGCGGCGGCGGCGCGAGCGGCGGCTGGTAGGTACTTTCCTTTGTTTTACCGACCTTTGCATCAAATACTTTGCTATGAAAAATTGGGCTTCCTTGCTCCTTGTGACTGTTTTGCTGAGCGCCTGTGCGACTCCCCAAGCAAGCATTTCACAAAAATCATCCACTCTCTATTCCGTTCAGGTGAGCAAATCAGCGAACCAAATGATGGAGGTGGTCGATGTGCAATTGACTGATGGGAATCAGTGGGCTTCTGGCTCTTTCCGCTTAACGGATGCGAGTGGAAAGCGCAATGTCCTCAACACCAAAGGATACCATGAATTCGCCATCCAGGTGATCACTCCGTCTTTGGGATTTTCTCCGAACCAAGCCTTGATTTCATATCGCTTGGAGACAAGTGGTCCGGTGAAATCCATGCTGCTCGAACTACAGTCGATGCCCGCTCCAGTGGAAGCCGAAGGGCGTCCTACCTTGGCGGAATAATTCCACATCTATGGTCTACATCCAACGTAGAGAGACGTTCAGTGCCTCCCATCGCCTGCACAATGCGGCTTGGTCCGATGCCAAGAACGAAGCAATATTTGGCAAATGCTCCAATCGCTATGGGCATGGACACAACTTCCAACTCATAGTCACCGTGAAAGGTACGGTGGATCCTCAAACGGGCTTCGTAATGAATTTGGTCGATCTAAAATCGATCATGATGGCGGAAGTAATTGATCATGTGGACCATCGTAACCTGAATGAGGACGTTCCTTTTTTGAAGGGAGTCATGCCCTCTACTGAGAATTTAACCAAGGCCTTTTGGACAAGACTCTCTCCAGCAATTGAGGCCAAGGGGGCAGCCCTGCACTGCATCCGAATCATTGAAACGGAAAACAACTTTGTTGAATACTACGGCGAATGAAGGCATACATCTTCCCGGGTCAAGGGGCTCAGAGCCCTGGAATGGCTCAAGACTTATTTGAAGGACATCAGACATTATTTGATGAGGCTAATGCCATCTTAGGGTTTTCCCTAACGGATATTATGTTCCATGGCAGCATGGAGGACCTTACCCAAACCAAGGTGACCCAACCTGCGATCTTTTTACATTCGGTAGCTAAGGCGATGAGCTTGGGTGCTGACTTTCAGCCCGCCATGGTAGCGGGACATTCTCTTGGCGAGTTTTCGGCTTTGGTGGCGGCAGGTGCCATGAGCTTTTCGGATGGTATGCTTCTCGTTGCACAGCGCGCCAAGGGCATGCAAGCGGCATGTGAAGCCGAACCTTCCACGATGGCTGCAATCCTCGGCTTAGATGACGCGGTGGTCGAAAAGATTTGTTCAGACAGCCATGGCTTGGTTGTCCCAGCCAATTACAACAGTCCTGGACAATTGGTTATTTCCGGGGCTACCGCTTCAGTGGTAGCGGCCTGTGAAGCTGCCAAAGAAGCAGGGGCTAAACGCGCCCTTTTATTGCCTGTAGGCGGCGCCTTCCACAGTCCGTTGATGGCCTCGGCAGGAGCAGCTCTTTCTGCAGCGCTCGATGCAGTCAATTTCCAAGCCCCGATCTGCCCAATTTATCAAAATGTCGTGGCGGCTCCCGTAACAGATCCAGAAGCCATTCGGGCTAATCTGAAGGCACAACTGACCGGGTCCGTTAAGTGGACTCAAACGGTGCAGGCCATGGTGGCCCATGGAGCAAGCCATTTCTATGAGGTGGGCCCTGGCCGCGCATTACAAGGAATGGTCAAGAAAATTGCCCCCGAGGCGGAAGCTATGTCGGCATGAAAATAGGTTGGCAAAGCCCTTCCAACATTGCCCTTGTGAAGTATTGGGGCAAACGAGATCCTCAGCTGCCATCGAATCCATCGATTAGCTTCACCCTTGAGGCCTGCCATAGTCAGACCTTTGTGGAATTCGAAGTGGGTCAGGGTATTTCGCTGCATTTGGACGGTGTTGACACCCCGAGCTTTGTTCCGAAGATCTCACAATTTATCGAACGCATCTTGCCGAGGCATCCCTGGCTGGCCGATTATCGCTTGACTGTTGAAACCCACAACAGCTTCCCGCACTCGAGTGGAATCGCCTCATCAGCCTCTGGCATGAGTGCTTTGGCACTCTGTGTGGTGGATGCTGCCATCGCTTTGGGCCATACGCTCGCAGAAGCCGATCCACGCCGGGAAGCTTCTATTTTGTCGCGACTGGGCTCAGGATCTGCTAGTCGTTCCGTGTACGGCGGCCTAGTCGCTTGGGGGGAGACTCCCTCGGTTCCCGGGGGTCATGATGCATATGCCATCCCCTATCCTCATGCAGTGCATCCACTGTTCCATACATTTTGCGATGTGGTTGTCCTTGTGGATGTTGGCCAAAAGGCTGTCAGTAGCACGGCAGGACATGCTTTGATGGATAAGCACCCCTTCGCCCAGCAGCGTTTTAAGCAAGCACACCGGCATATGGCCGATCTGCGAGGCATTTTGTCTCAAGGGGAGGTCCTCCCTTTTTTGGATTTGGTCGAAAGCGAGGCACTTACCCTTCATGGCCTTATGATGAGTTCGCAACCAAGCTACATTCTCATGCGTCCAAACACCCTGCATATTCTCGAAGCCATACGACAGTTCCGCCATGAAAGTGGCATGCCCATAGGCTTTACACTGGATGCAGGCTCAAACGTTCATGTGCTGTTTCCCAAGGAAGTAGAACAAAGCGCTATGCGTTTTGTTTCGGATGTATTGGCCCCCTATGCCAAAGATCACCGCTTCATCGCGGACCGAGTTGGTCAGGGACCCGTATCTTTGCAATAGCCAAACCCCGTATGCACCCAAACTACTTTGCCAAAATCTTACTCTTTGGAGAATATGGTATCATCAAAGATGCCATGGGGCTGTCCATCCCTTATCGCAATTACTCGGGGGCTTTGCAATTGCCAGAAGGTGGCCTGTCTGTTTCTCAGCGGCTTTCTAATGAGGCACTTCACCCTTTTGTGAACTATCTCCAAACCTTGGACTATCAAGGTGAACTGAAAGCCGGATTGGACATGCCACGCCTTCAAAAAGACTTGGCCGATGGCTTATTCTTTGAATCGAGCATTCCACAAGGCTATGGCGTGGGTTCGTCGGGGGCCCTAGTCGCTGCACTATATGCCGAATACGCGAAGGATACCCTAGATTTGAGCCAGGATCTTCCCGCGCAAGGAATTGCCCAACTCAAAGAGGCTCTAGGTCAAATGGAGTGCTATTTCCACGGTAAAAGTTCAGGAATCGATCCGACCATTTGCTATTTGCAGCTCCCCTTGCTTATCCGCTCCAAAGAAGATTTGGGCACGGTGGATCTGCCGAGCACAGCAGCCGAAGGCAAGGGCGCCATTTTCTTGCTCAATTCGGGCAATCCAGGAGAAACCCAGCCAATGGTGAACATCTTCATGGAAAAACTCAAGGAAGAAGGTTTCCGCAAGGTCATGTCTGGGCAATTCAAGAAATACAACGATGCCTGTGTTCACGCATTCCTTCAAGGAGATTGGGATCCCCTCTTCTCTAATCTAAAAGGACTTAGCCGCGTAGCGCTAGAGCACTTTAGCCCGATGATTCCAAGTGCTTTTCACGCCATGTGGCAAAAAGGTATTGATAGCAATGCCTATTATCTGAAGCTCTGTGGTAGTGGCGGCGGCGGCTATATTCTAGGTTTCACCAAGGACTTGGAAGAAGCTCAGTTGGTTCTCGCTCCGCATAAACTGGACGTCGTCCTGCGATTCTAAATTCCGTGCGCAGACATAGCCGGCTCCTGTACCGATTTGTCGCCTTTCTTTCTTTGGTGCGCTGGACGCATTTAGCCTTTTTGGCCTGGGCTCAAACCATGGCCTATATTTTCCTATTTCAAGCGAACCCAAATGCCCTAGGCGTTTTAAACCCCAGGTTCTTGTTTGTGCTGTTGGCGACGGCTTGCATAGTGGCTGGAGGGTCCTTAGTCAATAGCTTTTATGATTTGGAGCGCGACCTTGTACAACGGCCCTGGCGCACGCTTTTTGAACGCCCCGTAGCTAAGAAATATGGCCTGAGGTTGGCCTCCATGTTTTATATCACCGGAATCTTTGCGGCATGGACTAGCCTACCCTGGCACTTGGCTCTCCCTTTTAGTTTGTATGCCATTTTAATATGGCTCTATTCGCACAAACAATGGAGTCAACATCTTTTGGGGCCACTCATGGCCACCTTACTGGCATATACTCCGTTGCTCCTAATGGCATTGGCGTTCTCACCAGACTCTGAGCCAGGATTTATGCAGTCACTTCCTTTGGCCATCAGTATGATTTGCTTGGAGTGGCGTCGCCAATGGGAGCGCAAGCAAATGTTTCAATTGGACGAGCCCAATCGCCGGCAATGGCATCTTCGCCAATGGATTTATAAGGCCCTTTTGGTTGCCGGTATCGCAGCGATTCCTTTCGTATAGACCTGCGTTTGCTTAGCGAATTAGACTAAAGGTTCCTGTCTGCTCCGTCACGTTGCCAAAGGGCAAATAAATCATTATTCGATACGAATACACCCCTTCTGGCAACGGCTGGCCACCGTATGTCCCATCCCAGGATTCGGCGAGGTCATCTGATGAATAAACCTTTAATCCCCATCGATTAAAAATGTCCCAATGCATCCCTTGGATACCAAGGGCTTCGAC
>JAQWXR010000048.1 GCA_029254375.1 Schleiferiaceae bacterium
AACGGCTGGCCACCGTATGTCCCATCCCAGGATTCGGCGAGGTCATCTGATGAATAAACCTTTAATCCCCATCGATTAAAAATGTCCCAATGCATCCCTTGGATACCAAGGGCTTCGACTTTGATGCGGTCATTAATGATGTCCCCGTTGGGCGTAAAGGCGGTTGGGATATACACATAATAGTCCATGCGCAACTCGATGGGCACGGTAACGGAGTCCGCGCAGCCTAGGGAATCTGCCACGGCTAACGACACATAATAGGTGCCTGGCTTGGAGTATGAATGCACGGGATTGACATCGGCACTTTGATCTCCATCTCCGAAATACCACGCCACATAATTGGTGTCACTCGATTGATTGTTGAATTGCACATTTAGAGGGTTGCTCGGATTGGGCAGATAAGTAAACGCTGCCGCTGGGGTTGGGGCAACTCCAACCCAAACACTATCTCGAGTGATAAAGCCACATTGATCAACCACTTTATAAGTATACCAGCGACTCGAGGAGGGCGTTACGGTCCAAAGGCTATCCGCTGGGCCTCCGGTCCAAGTAATGGTATACGGGGGAGTTCCATAGCGGGCTACCGCTTCAATTTCGAGACTTTCACCAGGGCAAATCCACGTGGTGTCAGAATAGGTCATCACGGAATCATACGGCATCACAAAGACCGTTACGGAATCTACTGCTGCCGAATCCATGCATTCGTCGATACCATAGAAGTAATATGTTTCTGTATTCAACGGATTTACTGTGAGTTGGACTCCGCCTGTCGTATCCGTTCCCCACCATCCCGTGGTATTTCCCTCTCCTGCAGTGAAGGCCCCCAGCAAGGTGCTTTGTTGCCCTGGACATTGCAACGTGTCGTTGCCTTGAGCCACCGAAGCATTGACGGTAACCTCCACTTTGTCCCGGATTAAAAACGTCTTGTATTGTGCCGGATACACCGCACAATTGGTCGATACGGGCTGCATGACAACTTCAATGGTTTCTTGAGGCTCAGCCAGCCCATCATCATAGGCCCAAATTTGAATCGAATCTCGAGTCACTCCGGGCAACAAGGTGATAGACGCTGGAAAAGGACTATAGTCTAGCCCTGATGTGGCCGTACCCAGGATATTAAAGTCTACAACCATCGTATCAAAAACCGCTCCTTGGCGTTCCAGATATAGCCACGAGGGGCTGCAGCCTTCTACTATGGTAGAGTCATTGAAACTATTTCCTTGATTCCATGCCTGGCTGAGAGAAATGGTCGGCAACTCAAAGCTTCGAGCACCGATGAAAACGGCAGAATTCAAAGACCCATCGCTCACGTCACAAATAAACATTTTGATGGTGTAGAGCGCCCCACAAGAGACCGAAGTTCGGGCAGTAAATACATCCGTAAACCCCTCCATGTTGATGATGGAGGTGCCTCCTGAATTCGCGTTGTAATACACGGCGTTGGAGACATAGTTTGGGTTGGCCGATAGGCAGTTGCTCGCCGGCCAACTTCCTGAGGGAAAACCTTGGTTGATCGTATTCACCGCCACGGGGGTAGTGGTTCCCGGAATAACAGCCAAATTCACCGTGTCAATATTCGGCGTTCCATTGGAATTCCACATGGGGGCTCCGTTGATCCCTTGGCCGATCAAGAAGAAACCAAAAACATCATTGAACGAGGAGCATGTGTAGCTACTGTATTCTTTGGAGGCAAAGACGTAATCAAACTTGACGGAATCTCCCGGGGCCACGAAACTGAACTGAATACCTGCCCGATCGTATTGCGTAGAACTTGAAGAGCCAATGGCACTGAGCACGGTGGTCAAGTTGGCCGAAGGGGTTTGGGTCGGATACGATGTATACGTCCCTGATTGGCCGGGAACCACATCAAAGGCATTCGTAGAGACCATCACAATACCACTATCCAAACCGAAGCTTGGGTTGTTAATATTGAATTTTCCCAATTGGACAGATGCTGGTTGGCTCAATGGCGTACCTAAGGGTCCGATCGGACTAAACACCGTCATATTTGGTCCCACCATCACGTTCTGAACCAACCACATGGGCTGATCCTTTGGCGTTGTGGAATTCACGGTCATATTTTGAGCCGTTAGGGTCGGGAGCAGGGCCAAAAATGCCATACAAACCGCTAGTTTAAAGGACCAAATATTTCTCGTGCGCATAGGTAGCCCTAAGGTAGTACATCCCTCGGATGCTTCCTATATTGCCTCTATGGAAAACTACATTGCTCAAAATCGCCAACGCTTTCTAGATGAGTTATTTGAACTTCTTCGCATGCCAAGTGTCAGTGCTGACCCGGCGTATGCTCAAGATGTTTTTGCTACCGCAGAAAGCACCGCTAAATTTCTAAAAGCGGCCGGAGCTCAGAATGTAGAAGTCTGTGAAACCCCAGGATTCCCCGTGGTGTATGGCGATTATCTCATTGATCCTAGCCGTCCCACGGTTCTGGTGTATGGGCATTATGACGTACAACCCGCTGATCCGGTGGAGCTTTGGACCAGCCCCCCGTTTGAACCCGTCATTCGGACCAGCGAAATCCATCCGGAAGGCGCCATATATGCGCGTGGGGCCTGCGATGACAAAGGCCAGTTTTTCATGCATGTCAAAGCCTTTGAGGCCATGGTCGCCACCGGGAATGTCCCCTGTAACATCAAATTCATGATTGAAGGCGAGGAAGAAGTGGGTTCAGCTAATTTGGCATGGTTTGTCAAGCGCAATCATGAACGACTTGCCTGCGATGTGATTTTAATTTCGGACACCGGCATGGTGGCCCCTGGCGTGCCTTCCTTGACCACTGGCCTTCGTGGGCTTGCGTATGTGGAAGTAGAGGTCACTGGTCCGAATCGCGATTTACACTCAGGCCTCTATGGGGGAGCCGTAGCTAATCCGATTAACGCCCTCACCGAAATGATTGCCCGTTTGCACGATGATCAAAAGCGCATCACCATCCCTGGTTTTTATGACAAAGTAGAGACCCTCAGCGAAAGCGAGCGCGCGGAGCTCGCCCTAGCTCCTTTCTCATTGGAATCCTATAAAAAGGCATTGGATTTGGTCGATGTAGCTGGGGAAGCGGGATATTCAACGATGGAACGCAACAGCATTCGCCCTACGCTTGATGTCAATGGCATTTGGGGGGGGTATACGGGGGCCGGTGCTAAAACGGTCATCGCCTCTAGAGCCTACGCAAAAATTTCCATGCGCCTCGTGCCGCACCAGGACCCAGATGAGATTACGGCTTTGTTCACTTCATATTTTAGCCAGATTGCCCCGGAGGGAGTTACCGTAAAGGTGACACCCCACCATGGAGGTCAGCCCTATGTCTGCCCGACCGATCATCCAGGGTATTCAGCTGCCGTGGCCGCTTTAACGGATTCATTTGGCCAAAAGGCTGTACCCGTTCGAAGCGGTGGATCCATTCCCATTGTCGCCCTATTTGAAAAGGAGTTAGGGGCGAAAAGCATTCTCATGGGATTCGGATTGGACAGTGACGCTATCCACTCACCGAATGAGCACTATGGAGTGGTGAATTACTTCAAAGGCATCGAGACGATTCCTTTGTTCTACCGTCATTTTGCCGCAAGCTGGGGGAAATAAGGGTTTAAGAGTTGAAGGGTTGACCTCTTTTGCATTTGATTTTTGGAGCAGACCTTCACTGCGCGCCGAAACCTGCTATTTTTTGCCCCTAAGGCATTAATTGGCTTCGCCTCTTCACCCTAGATTTCTATCCGAAATATACTTTGTGCACACGGTAGGCCAGCGCTGCAATATCACGCAACTCCAAGAGAAGCTTCGTTTGAAGATGGGTTTGACGCGTCGTCAACTCACCTTGTCGGTAGCGCTGTACATCCAATTCCAACGCGCGATTGATATCCATCACGATGCGACGTTTCGCATTGAGTAAATCTGCATGCGCCTCCGCTTTACCTGACTCCAGGGCCGTGACAATACGATGCATGTAGGGATTAAATAAAGCTAGCAAGTCCGCGTAGGCCAGGAGAAATTGCCCATGAGGCTCCTTGTGGAAATTGGCGAGATGTGCGTATTGTTCCTCTACCATGATCCGAGCACTTTGACTCAAATCACAGATATAGTCAAAGGCCATCAAATGAGTAGCTGCCTGACTTCCGTCTTCGAGTTTAAGATCCTTGAGGACGCGTGTCATTTTCAATTCTAGATTCCGCTGGCGCTTGACTACCGCTTCAATCTCTTTGTTTAATCGGACGGAGCTGCGCTTCTGCTTGGCCACGAGAGCCTCCCCAGCCATGGATACAATGTTAGCGGAGCGACGGATATCTGCCGCCATTAGGCTGCGGCTCATGCTGACCGGGTCCTCACTGAGTGAAAGATTGTAGACTTCGTCATCAATGAGATTTTCAGACTTCATTTTTTTGGCAAAACCCATATTGCTTCGAACGATTTGGCCAACGGCAAATACGGTCAAAATTAAGGCAGCTATGAACTCCCCGTAGAACAAGAAAGCGGCGAAGAGTGCTGCAGCCAAGAATGCAACGGCAGCGGTCAGCAACCACCCCCCAATAACATTCAAGACACCCGCTACTCGGTATACGGCACTTTCCCGACCCCAGGCGCGATCAGCCAAAGACGATCCCATGCCCACCATAAATACAACGTAGGTAGTGGACAACGGAAGGCCCAAGCTCGTCGCGTAGGCAATGAGGGAGCTCGCTACCATCAGGTCTACCGCGGCACGCACTAGATCAAAGGCCGGGACATCTTTAGACTTGGATTCAGGTAGGGTTTGAAAGCGCACGTCGGTCCACGTTTGAAAGCGCGCTGAGCTGACCGTTGCCAAGCCTTGGCTTAGTCCTCCTGCCGCAGAAACCAATAATCGAGAAAGGGTATTGGGCTTGAATTTTTCAGAGCCTTCCCCTTGGCGTGATAAACCAATTTGTGTGGCGGATACTTTGCGGGCTTTGGCACTGGTCCAGAGGGTTACAATCATTATGAGCCCCGCCAAAACCAACAGCATGGTTGGCGTGGACACTTCCTTAGCCATACCGCCCATAATCAATTCATGGGCATCAATTCCGGCCGTAACAAACATGCCATAGGCCTGATAGGCTGCGACAGACACACCAATGAAATTGACAAGGTCATTGCCGGCGAAGGCCATCGCCAAAGAGAACGTACCCAGCAGAACCACATAGCGGAGGGGGTTAATTTGGGACACGGTTATCATGAACTGGCCGATCGCTGTAAATACAAGGAATAGCCCACCTAAAATTGCATTCTGGTGCTCTAGGAGTAGGTGCACCGTGTCTTTGGTCAAAAAGGAGGAGCCTTTCAGGCCTTTAAATATCAAAAAGTTGATGATCAGGGTGGATGCAATCCCGCTGAAAATGCCTCCCCATTTGGAGAGACTTTGGTCCAATTTATACGTGAATGCCAAGCGGGCAATCCACTGAATACTTATTCCCGCTACGAAAGCAATGCCCACGGAGGAAAAGATGCCCTGCACAATGTCTATCGTCGTATTCACATTGATGTAATCCGAGAAAGCAAAGGGATCTAAGCCAGAATCAATGGCCGTGAGAAAGCCAATGGATGCGCCGGCTCCAAAAAGGGTGAATACTAAGGAAACCGTCGTTGACGTGGGAAACCCGAGTGTATTGTAGATATCCAACAATATCACATTGGTCAACATGACGGCGACGAAGATGAACATCAACGCATGAAAGCTGAAATAGCCTGGATTGAAGACAGATTTTCGAGCGACTTCCATCATGCCGCTGGAAAACGTGGTGCCCAATAGGACGCCTAAACTCGCGACAATGAGAATGGTTTTCATACTCGCCACCTTGGACCCCATGGAGGAGTTCAAAAAATTCACCGCATCGTTGCTAACGCCAACAATTAACCCTAGGGCACTTAAGGAGAACAAAAGTATAACTAGGAGCAAGTATGAATCCATGACCGCAAAATTACCCCAAATGAAATTCCATGGGTTAATTCCATGTTATTTTTCCATCCTACTCGTACGGCGTATCCTTGTGCTGTGAACAGCCTAAAACATAGCGATAGCGCCTATTTACAACAGCATGCGAACAATCCCGTGGATTGGTGGCCATGGATGGCCGAATCTTTGGAGGCCGCCGCGGCGCAAGGGCAATGGCTTTTGGTGAGCATTGGGTACTCTGCATGCCATTGGTGCCATGTGATGGAGCGCGAAATTTTTGAGGATAGCGAATGTGCTTCCTTCATGAATAGGCACTTCCGTAACATTAAGGTGGACCGCGAAGAACGGCCAGATATAGACCAAGCCTACATGAATGCAGCTTTGGCACTTTCGGGTCAGGGTGGATGGCCCCTCAACGTGGTTTGCCTGCCAGATGGACGGCCTATTTGGGCCTCCACTTATCTGCCAAAGGATCGTTGGCTAGCCGCCTTGGAACGTTTGATTTCGATTCGCACGGAACACGCCGATTTGCCCGGACCCTATGCGCAACGTCTAGTCGATGCCTTAGAGGCGGCCATACAACCCAGCTCCCAGGCACTCCCAATTCCACATACTCTGGACGAACTTCCGGCGTGGGATAGCGTTTGGGACCGCGACCATGGGGGCTTCCGTGGGGCACCAAAATTTCCATTACCGGCGTTGTGGACAGACGTAGCTCGACTCCCAACGGCGGGGAAGGAAGGTCAAGACCATAGCTTGATGACTTTGCGAAGTATTTTTCGTTCGGGGAGCTATGATGCGCTGCGCGGAGGACTCTTCCGCTACAGTACAGATAGCGTTTGGCAGGTTCCCCACTTTGAAAAAATGGCCTACGACAATGGCTTGTGGCTGCGTTGGGCTGCTGCTGCCTATGCGCGGAAGCCAGAACCCCTCTTTGCCGAAGCATTTGAGTCTACGGCCAAATGGCTCTACAGGGAAATGAGTCTCCCCAGCGGGCTTTTTGCAGCGGCCCTAGACGCGGATTATGCCGGCCAGGAAGGCCGATCCTACACATGGACCCAATCGGAACTCGAATCTTCGCTGGATGCCGATCGCACAGCACGCGCCATCCAATTATTCAAAGCACAAGGACCCTCTTGGGAAAATCAATGGGTTCTGCATCGGCACCCAGAAGAAAATGACACGAAGGTGCATGAAGCCTGGGAAGATCTCGTGACGCATTTGCGCCCACATGCCCTGAAGCGGCCTCTCCCCTTTCGAGATGACAAATCTGTACATGCTTGGAATGCCTGGATCGTGGTAGGACTGGCGGAAGGCGCTCAGCACTTTTCCAGCTGGAAATCGCACGCAGTCGAAGCGGCCAAGGCGCATTGGCAGGCATTTGGTGTAGGCCAAGGGATGATGGGCCATGTCGCCTACCCTGATAAAAAAACGCAGGGCCGGGCCTTCCTGGACGACCTAGCCGCGACCATGTCCTGTTGCATCGCGATGGCGCAACTTACGTTGGACCCGTTGTGGGTGGATCGATGTGAAGCGCTTATGAAGCAGACGAATTCAGGGCACTGGGATGGGCAAGCCTATACTTTTTCGCACCGAGATCAAGCGGAGCCTGCCTTCATGAATCAGTATGATTGGGAGGACGATGTCCTGCCTAGCGGGCAAGCGGGTATAGCTAGAACATTGATATACCTCGGCCACCTTCGCCAACGATCAGATTATCTCCAACGGGCCCGCCAATTGATCGTCGCGGCGAATCTCCGTGAACGCGAAGTCCGACAATCCATGTCGTGGTGGAGCTTGATTCCTTGGGTTCAGGATCATGTGGAGCATCTCTTAATTCACCCGAATGCACATTTGACACAGGCCCTTCCGGCTCATTTTTGGCTCTGGGGGCCCGGTCAAACGGTTAAAGGTCCCTTTGGACAGCTCTGCCATATGACCGCCTGTACTTTGGCCTTTGAAACAGAAACTGACCTTCATGCCTACTTCCGAAAAGACTAAATGTGCTTGGTGCTTAAGCGCCCCCGATTACGAAGCGTACCATGATGAACATTGGGGGCGCCCGGTATATGATGACCAGCAAATGTTCATGTTCCTCATCCTTGAGACTTTTCAGGCGGGCCTCAACTGGCTCATGGTGTGGCGCAAACGCGAGGCATTTGCGCAGGCTTTTTATCAATTTAATCCCCATCAAGTGGCTCAAATGACGGAGGACGATGTGGAGCGCCTGGCTCAGGACGCAGGGATCATTCGGAATCGTTCCAAAATTCGGGCCGCCATCAAAAACGCAAAAGCCACGCTCAAACTTCAGGAAGAAGGCCTCGGCTTAACGGATTATTTCTGGTCATGGACGATGGGACAGGTTCAGGAGCGTGGTATGAACCAGCCTATTCAAGCGACGAGTCCACTAAGTGATTTGATTTCGGCCGATTTAAAAAAACGTGGATTTTCTTTTGTGGGCAGTACGGTCATCTACGCCCACTTACAAGCTAGCGGCTTGGTGAATGACCACGACGCCTCCTGCTTTAGAGCTTCGGAAGTCCGAGCTTTGGCACGCCCGCACGGAAAGCCTTGAGGTAATTTGGACTAAATGTTGACGCATCGACTAACTGACCAACAGATAGCGAATCCAAGGCGAGCATGGCCCCATGCCGCGCCGATGCATACGGGATTTCCAGGTCCTGAAGTCCTGGGAATCCAGACAGTGCTTTGGCCACCCCGTCTCCGACACCATAGACAAGCATATCCCTGGGCACACTGGATAGAACTGGCTCATCTTCTAAAAGTTGCGGAGCATCTGGACTCAAACGCTTAGCCTCCCCATCAAAGAGCGCACTATACACTTCCATTCGACGTGCGTCCATTGCGGCCCAAAAAGTCGCCCTGTGGGCTGAATCTCCTAGCACCTCCATACCAGCATATGCCAGGGCATGAAGTGAAGAATAAGCAATAAGTGGGATGTCATAGGGCGCGACCAAGCCCTTGGCTGAGGCCGCACCGATCCGTAAACCCGTGTAGGAACCCGGTCCTGCAGATATGGCGACGGCATCCAAACTAGAAATGGCACAACCCGTTTCGTTCAGTAACTGCTGAAGATAGACATGCAATACTTCTGCATGTTGAAAGCCTTTCGTATCGACCGATCCCAATTCATAGACTAGTCGATGGCCTTCGATTAAAGCGACATCGCATCGGCGAGAAGCTGTTTCTAATAAAAGGATTCGGGCGGGCATGACCGCAAGTTACTTCTTGATTTGAATCTTGTCACCGTCATTTAATTTACGGCTCACGGCGTCAAAAGGACCACGGACCACCTTAGGGTCTTTAAGCGAATCCAAACTTGAACCAATATCAATGAATTGCTCATCCTGAATTCCAGTGATCACTGGGTACTGTCGGACGATGTCATCCTCTATGACAAAAACTACTTCATTCATTTTTCCAAGCACAGAGTCTTCACGGGTCGTGACGGCTTCAATGGGTAGGCATCGGGCGTTGGAAGCTTTCTTGGTGCGAATATCCACGGTAGCGGTCATTCCAGAACGTAGAGGTTGTGCGCGGTTTTCCGTGACTAGATCTGCATAGCTTTCTGGAAGGATACGAACCTCTACCTCAAAATTGGTCACTTGGTTGACCGTTAATTGTTGACCTTTTGCTGCATTACTTATTTCAGTCACCACGGCCTTGAAGTCATGGCCCAAAAAGGCATCTACTCGAACGATAGCGGTATCTCCCATGTGCAAACGAACAATATCATTTTCATTGACATCGACGACGACCTCCATGGTTTCTAGTTGAGATATCCGCATCATTTCGGTTCCAGCCATTTGAGCCGTTCCGACAACGCGTTCTCCGACTTCTACGCTCAAACCAGTGACGGTTCCATCCATGGGCGCCGTAATGACCGTACGCTTCAAGTTATCCTTGGCTTCTTTGACTGAGTTGAACGACGATTGCAGTTGGTACTCTGCTGATTCCACCGCGAGTTCGGCTACGGCATAGATTCGTTCAGCCGCATCCCACTCGGCCTGAGAAATCACATTTTGATTTTTCAAGGTCATATTGCGCTTGTACGTTTGGGTCGACTCCAAAAATTGCGCTTGCGCTTGAGCCTTTCCCGCACGGGCCATGTTGAGAGATGCTTCGGCCCGGCCCAGCATAGATTGATAAATGTCCGGATTGATCTTTGCCAAAAGGTCGCCCTTTTTGACTAACTGACCTTCTGAAACCGAAAGGGCAATGATTTCCCCACTAACTTCTGGCGAAATCATAACATCTACGGCCGGTTGAATTCTCCCTGATGCATTCACCGTTTCGACAATGGTATGCACACTGACTTCGGTTAATTCCACATCCATTACATCTCCGGTAGATCCCCACCAGCCCTGCTTTTTGCCGATGACACCTACGGTGCCTAAGGCCGCCACCAAGGCGACTAATATCCATAAACGCTTATTCATTGGGAGAGCCGTATTTAACTAATGGGTTCTGAAAGTAAAATTTCAAGATGTACGCCTTGAATTGGGCGTCATATTTTGCACGAAGCACATCACTTACCGCGGATAAGTAGGTGTTTTGAACCGAATTGTAGTCATAGATCGTCATCATCCCTTCTGTTCGGCGCACATTCGCATCATCCATCGCCTTTTGAGCCGCCGCAAGCGATTTCGTGGCGGCTTCATATTGCAGCCAGGAAGCCGTAGCGTCCGCATGCGACCTGGCAACGGACTGTTCAAAATTGTCCCGTTCTTGCTGATACTGAAGTTCTGCATTCAGTGCATTCACACGACTGCGGGTAATTCCATTTTGCACTTGGAAGCCATTAAATAATGGGATCGTCAAGTTCAGGCCTACATATCGTCGTTGGTTTTGATACACTTGATCCTGTAGGGTCATAGACTGCGTTACTGGAACTTGGTATTCGGCGTAAACGGGCACCTGAGTCCCGGCATTGTCCCAATATCCTACGGGAACAACTGCAGAGGCATAGCCCGTGATTTCACGTGCTAGGTTGGAATAACTCGTACCTAATTGGCCATTTACGGTCAATCGTGGCATGCGACGTGCTTGAGCCACCTTGATGCCTAGCATTGCCCCTTCCATACGAGCTTGAGCGGCCAAAACCCCCGGTTGCTTTTCCACGGCAGATGTAAATATCGCCTCAGGACGAATGCTGATGACCATCGGGCGTTCGTTAAACTCACTGTCTTTCATGTCCGCCAAGGCATAATTCCCTTGATGTACACCCATTGTTTGCGACAAGGCTAAATAGGCTAGTTTGCTTTGATTACTTGCCGTTAAAAGACGTTGCTCATCTCGCGCCAACTGAGCCTCCATTTGGTAGAGCTCGTTCGCTGGAGTTGCTCCAGCCGCTACTAATTGTTCGGCACGACGCTGCATGCTTTGGGATACTTTCAATTGCTCACCGGCCACCTTTTCTGCTTCCATAGCTAGTAAGACCGCCAGATACTGTGAAGCGGCATTGAGCGCCACCGTGTTCCGTGTATTATCTAATTGGTATTGTGCGGCAAGAATATTGACTTTCGCCTGACGCCATGCATTGAATGAGGCAAAGCCATCAAACAACGTCATTCCAAACCCCAATCCGCCATTCGCAGTGGCCAAATTATTGAAACGAACCTCATTGGTTACCGGGTCAATCGTCAAACCAGAATTCCAGGCATTGCCGGCACTTCCCGAAACCTGTGGAAGCATCGCACCCAAAGCGGGCAGAGCATCCGACTTAGACGCCCAAACATTATTGGCTGCTTGACGGACGGTGTAGTTGTACTCTAATGCTTTCTCAACACAGTCATTGAGCGTCCACACTTCAGCATTGAACGCCGTGCTCTGGGCCAGAATTGCAAAATTTGCCCCTAGAAAGCTGGCAAGTAACAGGAAAAGTCGTTGAGCTTTCATGAAACGAAAATCTTTGATTTTAGGAGTGATTTCGTTTGGAGTGGCAAATACCATGCTAAAACTGCGGCCTGGCATCTTTTCTTTTTTGATGCCGGTACCACAAAATGGCTACCGTGCCAATCAAGAGGTACGGGAATGCCATGAGATATAAAATGCCCGAATTCAGTCCATCTGCCACAGCGCTACCCCCTTCGAGGTCTGTTTGAGCCGCCGCTTTGCACATGGCACATTGTGCCCAGGTTCGAGTCGATAGGACCATCATCAACGCAAGGATTATCCACTTTTTCATGCCATCGGATAATAAGGAGCCATGAATAGATAGACTAATACCCCCGTAATAGCTACATACATCCAAATGGGAAAGGTCCACCTAACAAGTGCTTTGTGCGCCGCGATCTGATTGTTCCATGCACGATAGATAGATAGCATGGCCAATGGCAGGACAGGTATGCTTAAAATAATGTGACTGATAAGGATAAAAAAGTACAGTGGTCGGATCCAGCCTTCTCCACCAAAATGTGCATCGGGGTTAGAGAGGTGAGAAATCACATAGGATACTAAAAAGACCGCCGATAAAGCGAAGGCCCCAATATTCGCTAAGCGATGAAGTGCAACATTTTTGGTCTTAATCATGCCATAGGCGACCGCAAGTAAGACCCCAGTCGAGCCATTCAAAACAGCATGAAAAAAGGGCAAGCTGCGCACATTAGCTGAACCCCATTGGAGCTTCCACGATTCAGGAAGGAGGAATAACAAGGCAACCGCGATTGGAACAGCAATCGATAATGCGACAATAGTTGGAATCGCAAAGCGATCATTTGGGTGCGGTTTTCCTGACGTTTTCATTATTGACCCATTTTGATTTTTCGATGCTCTTTGACCAGCACCCGAACATCATCCACGAGTTGGTCTACGAGGTATGGTTCAGAAACATCATAAATCCCAAGAAGGTTTCCCTCATCCGTAATTCGGCTCCGAACGTGACCATTCCAATCCAAGATAACGGCCGATTGCGAATGGCTGTAGCCTCCTTCTGCAGAAGAATCTTGCATCGCCACGAGATAGTAGGAATTCGCCAAGGCATAAAGGTCTTCACGCTGACCTGTGATAAAGCTCCATTTGTTGGATCCATCGACTCCTAAGCGTTCTTTATACGCCTCGAGCACCACGGGAACATCTGTTTGAGGGTCCACGGTACAGCTAATAAAGATCAAATCTTTGAAGCCATACAATCGGTCGTGCGCCTCTTTCAAATGAAAGTTCATGGCTGGGCAGATGGTGGGGCACGAAGTGAAAAAGAAACTGACTACAGCTATTTTCCCCTCAAGAGAGTCCGGTGTCCAATTCTGTAGATCAGATTGAGTAAACTGAATCGAGTCAGACCATGCAGCCTTTTCCAACGGATCGCCAAGGTCCTCCAGCGTTCGAAAATTGACGGCACCGGAAATCACCAAGGAGCCCAGGTACATGGCTACCGGCAGGACCAGCAGCACGCCAAGAAGGAGCCGCTTACTGGTCATGGACGCCATTAGAATTCGTATGTGGCTTGACCTTCAAACATAAGAATAATCATCAAGTAGGGAATTAAAATCAATACAGGGAGGTAAATCGCCTTCTGAAGGCTACCCATTTCGTACTTCAAGTGCATGAAGTATTGCACGATGTACGCGGCCTTGACCAAGGTCAAACCAATAAATATCACATTGAGGATGCTGGTACCTGCCACCGAGGTAAGAAGTACCTCAGGCTTGGCAATACCCAAAACCACTTCGACCGTAGTAATGGCCAAGAGGATCCAAAATATTTTCCAAATCCAACTAGTTCCGGTAGGGGATGCGTGATCTGCCATAATGCTTAAATTATACGAGGTAGAAGAAGGTGAATACAAAGACCCAAACCAAGTCAACGAAGTGCCAGTATAAACCAACTTTCTCGACCATTAGGTAGGACTTGCGGCGCTCATAGGTGCCGAGCAGCACGTTCCAGAAGAGTAAAACATTCAAAACAACTCCAGAGAATACGTGGAAGCCGTGGAAACCAGTGATAAAGAAGAAGAAATTAGCAAATTGCTGCGCCCCGTATTCATTATGATGCATGTTCGCTCCTTGGATCACTTGGGCTCCATTCATGGCCAAGAGCGATGCCTCACGTGTCATGGCAGGATGACCTTTTCCAGGGTTCTGTAATACTACATGTTCATTCGCTGTGAACGCGGCCATTACCTCTTCTGTACTGAAGGTCTCTTCGTGATTGGCCACATGGCCATGTTCCATGCCATGCACCAATTGAGAAAGGGAAAGAACTTTACCTTCTTCATTGGCTACTTTCCAAACTTCAGTATTGGCCAATTCGATACCGCCTTTATCACCCATAATAAAGTGATACCACTCCCAGGCCTGAGATCCAACGAAAATGGCACCGCCTATGATTGTTGCTACCATCCACCAGGCCGTCGCGGTTTTTTTCAAGTGATGACCCGAATTCACGGCGAGCACCATTGTGACCGACGACATGATTAAAATGAAGGTCATAAATGCCACATAGAGCAAAGGCTGATCCCCTTCGAGTCCAGGGAAGTGGGTAAATACGTCCTCAGCAATTGGCCAAGAAGATTCAAAGCGGAAGCGCATGAAGCCATAAGCAGTCAAGAATCCAGAGAAAGTCAGGGCATCCGAGATAAGGAAAAACCACATCATCATCTTGCCATATTCGGAATTCATCGGCTTGTTTCCGCCGGCGGACCAAACTTTGGTTTTTGCTGAAGTTGCCATCGAGTGTATATCGTCTAGTTAAAGTGTTGCAAAATTAGCGCAGAATCGCCAAAAAGAGGAGTAAATAAATCCACAATATGCCCAAGAAATGCCAGAACTGACCGGCAAGATCATATCCAAGATGGGAATCCACATTATAGCTACCTCGTTGAGCACGCCATGTCGTAATGGCTAAAACGATGACCCCAGCTAAAGCGTGCATCCAGTGAAACCACGTAATGACATACAACCAGCTTCCCGCAGGAGTGCTGTTAGGCCCTGTAAACCAAATATTTGCGCTCATCAATTCCTGCCAACCCATCACCTGAAATACGACAAATGCAATGCCTAAGACCAAGGAAAATTTAAGATAGCTCAGTGGTGAAATCCCTGATTTTCTAGCAAATTGACGTTGTCCGAGAATCAGCAAAGCAGAGGACAATAAAATGGCTAGTGTCGAGAAATAAAATGCCATAGGCAGGTCAATCGTCTGCCATATGTTCTTGGCCTCCAGCGATCCTTTGGCGACAACATAGCCAGAAGTCAGTCCAGCGAATGCCATTCCAATGCTTGCCATTCCAATCCAAAGAAGCGGTTTTGAAGTTTTGTTATCCTTGCTCATAGTCAAATTAAATAATGATCCAATACATAGGTAATTTGGAGTAGTGGTAGATAGCGAATAGTCGCAAACATCAGCTTGCGAGCGCTCCCATCGCTTGGATTTTTATGGTGGGTCCAGGCATGATAAAGAACGTCTCCACCGAGAATCAATACGACCGCTGTGGCTGGAAGACTGAGGCTCAAGCTACCCGTCACTCCAAAGGCCGGCAAAACGGATAGGAGGATCATCCAAACGGTATAAACCACACTAACAAAGGTGGCCGTACGGTCTTTTTTTCTCGTGGGTAAGAGGAAGTATCCCGCTTTCGCGTAATCGTTGTATCCTACCCAAGCAATGGCCCAAAAATGGGGAAACTGCCATATAAATTGAATGGCAAAAAGGCTTACGGCTTCAATGCCAAAATCCCCCGTAACGGCAACCCAGCCCAAAAGGAAAGGAATCGCACCAGGAAATGCTCCGATTAGCACCGCCCAGGGACTGTGGGCCTTCATTGGCGTATACGCTAGGACATAAATTAACAAACTGAGCAAGCCAAATGCAGCGGTGAATACATTTAGATATCCCAAAGCCAAGGTTCCCACAATTCCCAAGGCGATCGCCCATGCGTATGCCTCCGTTTTGCGCATGCGACCTGCGGGCAAGGGTCGGTTCTTTGTTCGATCCATGACGGCATCGCGTTCAATCTCCCAAATTTGGTTAAATGCGTTGCTCGATCCCACAATGGCAAAGCCGCCAAGGGTCAGCAGAAGGAATTCAGACCAAACGAAACTAGGCGCGCCGAGAAGATAGCCTGCCGCAGCGGAAAAAACCACCGTAAATGCTAATCGAAATTTGAGGAGTAGACCTACGTCACGCATTCCCACAAAGATAAGGCGCACCGCAGACCAAGAAGTATGGATTCAGAAGGTTTTCCTTATTATAAATTACGGGTTTTGACCATGTAGGCATTCCATCAATCACTTCAATCTGGAACATAGAACATTGCGCACCTAAGGCAACTGCATGGCCAGCGGCCGTATCCCATTCCATCGTTAGAGCAACGCGCGGATAGGCATGCGCTCGGCCCTCGGCAACTAGGCAAATTTTCAGCGAGCTGCCCATGCTGACCCGATCAATGCTGCCGTGTTGGGCCTCCCAATGAGCAATCAATGCCTCCGTTTCAGGGCTACCATGGGAACGACTAGCCACTATGGTTATTTTTTCGGGTAATCGGCCTGGCAATCTCATCCCTTGAACCAATAGCTCATCCCAAGTAACCCTCTGAAGGGACTTGTATGAGGGCATACCAGGACCTCCGACATAAAGCCAATTTAAAATAGGGCTATAGACGACCCCAAAAACGGGTGAATTTCCTTTAACTAGAGCAATGTTAATGGTGAATTCCCCATTGCCTTTGATGAACTCTTTGGTCCCGTCTAAGGGGTCAACCACCCAATAATACTCCCATTCTTTGCGCTCGTCGTATGAAGCCTGCTGCCCCTCCTCGCTCATCACAGGCCAGCCACTCTTTTCCAAGACAGCTTGAATGATATGGTGCGCTCGAATATCTGCCTGTGTCACCGGACTATTGTCTGATTTTATTTCCGCGACGATATCCTCTCGTTGATGATAAACTTCTAAAATGGCATCGGCCGCAGCGTAGGTGGCATCTAAGATTTCGTTGGGATGGAGTTGGTCGTTTGGAAAAGGAAGCATAGACACAGGTAGCTAAAAAAAAGCCCCGGAAAAACCGGGGCTTGAAAGAGATTATTCATTCAAAGTAAGAGAACCAATGGCACACTTACTGCAATTTTGCATTGATTGGCAAGCTGTAACGCATCCGAACAGACCGTCCACCGACTTTGGCAGGAATCATCTTAGGCAATTTATTGACCACACGCATGGATTCGTCATCCAATAGCTTATCGACGCCACGCTCAATCGTGATATCCGAAACTTTTCCGTCCTTCTCGATGATGAAAGAAACCCAAACTTTTCCTTGAATACCCATTTGCTTGGCCATTTCGGGAAATTCAAAATTCTTTCCTACGAACTGACGAATCTTAACATTGAAGCAGTTAAAACGCTCATCCTCCGAAGCTAGGTCTTCACAGCCGGGAAAGATGGGCTTGTTTTCCACGTTGACGAAGTTGAAAATTTCATCTTGGTTCACGTCTACTTCGATGAGTTGAAAGACATCATCGTTGTCAATTTCTGTCGACTCCATGGTGATTTCCTCGATGTCCATCTTGTCATCTTCCACGATATTCAGAACCTCGGGTGGTGCGGGAGGAGGTGGAGGAGGTGGAGGGGTGTTGCGCTGCGTAATCAACACTTCTTCGTCATCGATGACCATGTCCAAATCACCCAGTGAGCCTGGACCATTCTGGTAGGTCTTCCACTCAAAGGCGGTCCATACGCTAGCCAAAGCGAGCACTAAGCCAATCTGCAAGAAGAGTGCCTTCTTGTTCTCCAAATCAGCCAAAAATGTTTTGCGGTTCTGCATGGGGCAAATTTTACGGGTTAAAGATACGCTTCCCAAATCGTAGGGCAAGAAGCATTCCAAAAATTAAGCCGACCGTGTTTGCGAGCATGTCCGAAAAGCTAAAAAGTCGGCCCACAGCAAGGATGGGTTGAAGGATTTCTAATCCAACGCCAAGACCAAAAGAGAGAACCGCCGGCTTCCAAGGGCCCCTAGGAGACCGCGAGCCCATAGACAATAAGAAGGCTGCCACGGCATAGGCGACAAAATGCAGGATCAGGTCTTTGGTATTCAGAAATATATCAGGCAGTCGACTTGGCGCCAACAAGCTGAAATAGATCACAACTAGGCACCAAATAGCCCCAGAAATCAACCAAAAAAAACGCGGAATTTTAAGCACCAATCAAGGCAGCATACGCTGAGGCATCCATCAAGGCTTCTGCCTCGGAAGGATCAGACATTTTGATCTTCACCATCCAACCCGCTCCATAGGCATCGCTGTTCACAGTTTCGGGTGCGGCGTCCAAGTCGGGATTGACTTCCATGATTTCTCCACCTACGGGCAAGAACAAATCACTCACCGTTTTTACCGCTTCAACGGAACCAAATACCTCTTCGGCATCCATGGTTTCGCCTTCTGTGGGGATATCTACAAAAACGATATCACCTAATTCGCCTTGGGCAAAATCAGTGATGCCAATAATGGCTATATCACCTTCAATACGGAGCCACTCATGGTCCTTGGAATAACGGAGGTCAGTTGGGACGTTCATCGTACGTTAAATTAGTTGTCAAAGATAAGGGAAGGCCTAGTTTCCGAGGTTAAGTCTGAATGCAATTCCACTCTGCCATTGATTGGTCGGGAAGGCCATAGAGGTTTTGAATTCTGAGATCGTTTGATCATAATAGAATTGTGCAGCTAAACGGCGACTTAGCCGGTAGTCTGCTGTGAATTTGATCGTGGTTCTTTTTTGGCCGGCAGTGGGTTGATTAAACCCTTCTAATATGCGTCGGATCACCGTCTGGTTATCCGCTAAACGCAAGTCCAGCTTCAGCTCCAAGTTGGATTTGATGTTATTGCGCGTTCCCGCTTCATCGACAATCGTGAATTGGACGTCGCGGATGATGTATCCGACACCAATCGTCACATCGGTGCTCTTGCTCTCCGTAATCTGATTGTTCGCCATGCTCAATGCCACCTGGCGCTGCTTTCCGACTTCAAATTTGAAGGACGTATTAGTCCGCGTGCGGATGTCCACGCCGATCAATGGAGAAAAGGATTCTGACATCGACACTTGACCTACTTGATTTTCGGAGATGATATCGAAATTCGCATTTCTTGGATAGCGCACCGTGGGGTCATCCTGCAGTCGTTGAGCTCGCAGCATGTTTGTTTGAATGCCCTGAACCGTCAAATTATTGGCATAGGCATGATTCACAGCGAATGCGGTGAAGATCTTACGCATAGGTTTAAGACGCATCAAGCCCGTATAGTTCACTGTCCAGTTAGGCATCGGGGCAATCCCTCCCAAATCATTCATAACCCAGGTATTGGCATCCCCCATCCCATAGGTGGACAAGAAGCTATTGAGCAAAACATCCGTTTGGAGCACTGAAAATCCGTCAAAACCATACCGAGATGAATCTGGGGCAGAGATGAAACTCTTCCCATAGGTCGGGTCGTTTTGAACTTGAAGGCTCGCCAATCGGTCCGATAGCACAATTCGGTTATTCAAGAAACGCGTATACGCTTCACTCTCATACTCCGGAGCGGAGGACTTTTCAAATGCAGAATTCCAAGCGAGCCAACTCGTAGTGAAGGTCTGTTGATCCTGAGGGCTAAAGGCATGGAACCCCGCAGGGAATAAACTATCACGGCCCGTCCCACGGCTGTACCTATAGGTGCTACTTTGCTGACTTCCAAATGTTTGATTTGCAGTCACTGTGATGCGGAAATCCGTCAATGGCTCCAATTGGGCACGCCCATTCAGAGTACGCGTGCTGGTCCGCATCATTCGATTCGGTTGGTTTGGGTTTTTTATGAGCCAATCGTTCGCTGCGGCCAAAGGGCCAATATTTACGGGCAATCCGGCCAGCATGGACCAACCAGGTGCCATAGCTTTCGACGGATTCAAGCCAGAATACACGGGGTTCGGGGTGAAACCAGGCAACAAGGTCCCCGTGTTCAAGCTTCCAGACATGTTAACGCTTTTGACCAGCGTGACGGCATCCACCACAGCAATTATGATCTTTTTTGCCACTCCATTGCTCTGCTCCTCTTCTTTGGCGTCTTTCGGGCTATTTGCCCCTCGGGCTACCGGACTGCGGGAAGGGGCCCCTCCGCGGGTTCGACTGCTGCCTTGCTTCAATTTTTTATACCATGGGAACTTGTTGTAGAAGGTGGCAAAATTCAAGTTAGCCGTCGCATTCCACTTACCTGAATTTTCGATTGTATTGCCATAATTCAGGCTATCAATACCCTGCATGATGGCCAAAAGTGAGTTCGCACTCCAATCATAATCCGCTGTGTACCGGAGTTGAACCTGAGCAAAATCCATAAAGGGCAACTTATTGATCGGCACATTCCAAGAAGTGTTCACGGTGTGGTGGTAGGTGATTGGACGACCTCCGGCTTGGATTCCTTCAAGCATGAAAGACTTCACTGAATCGACTGTATTCGGACCTGGGAGTTCATCCACCCGCACCCGCATGCGCGCCGTGTAATCAAATTTCAAGCCCTTACTTAGGTCCCAAATCACATTGTAATTCCGATCCATAGTAAAGTTCTTGCTAAAGGTTCGGGGCAATTCAAACTTGGGATTGTCCACGTTGCGCATCTGCATGACTTGCACTGTGCGGTTGACTTCGGCCCGGGCACTTATGCGTGAAGGGGTCAAATTCACATTGAAGTCCTTGATCAACGCCAAGTTCTTGTTTTTGATTTTTTTGAAGGGCTGGATATTGAATGGCGTGGTCTGGAAGACATAGGCCAAGCTCCCTTTGTACTCTTTGAAATTATCCACCAGTGTATTGGCATCCCGCTTCAAGATCTCATTAAAGGCATAAGAGGCCGTCCAGTTCGCTAAGTCAAATGGGGTCGGACCCATCCCCTTTCCGCCACCGCTTCCACCGCGACCAGCGCCACCGCCTGGAAGGCCAGGCATCCCCATGCCCTTTCCATCACTTGCATCCCCTCGACCTGCGCCTGGAGCGCCTCTAGGCCCAGCACCTGTGCCCCCTGCGCGGTCAAATCTCACATTCGTGAAGTTGAATCCTCGTCGTTGCGTAAAATCGCTGACCATAGAGCGCAACGAATCGCGTTCTCCGGCGGTGGCTAGATTACTTAAGGCTCGGCTCATCTCAATATCCGGATTCAATGGATTGAACATGGGCGTTTTCCAATCCTGTGCATGATTGATGAATAACGGCAGGCGCAAGCGTGTCTGGAAGGGCAGGAATTTGGTGAGCTCCAAATTGGTCTGGAGATCATAGGTCGCTGAAGAGAACTTATTTCGCTCTTGTGGATTCATCTCCAAAGAACCAAAGCCTATGGTCGAATAGCTGGTACTCAAGGCTACCTGTCCCAGATCGGCCAATTGTGCCGTGCTCCGGGCAATCGCTGCTAATCCTCCTCGGTTGTCGAAATCGGTCATGCGCAATTCATTCACCCATACCTCTGCACATTTATCTAAGCCATCGTCGGCACTGGCGGTACTACGTTTTTTAGGATTCCGCAAACCCATCATCATCGTGCGGACATTGCCCAAATTAGGTACCCCAACCACGCGTATGACGCCCTCTCCATAGGCTTTTTCAAAGGGGATATTGCTTTGAATGGCCGGATTGTCTCGCAACGCGGCATCGCGCTCCAACTTGAGGCTGGTCCATGCTTCAAAAGCGAGGTCGACTTCGTTCTCCAAAGGCCAAATCACCCCAGGATCTGTCGATCCATAGGGGGTCACCTTGAGGGGGACCTCATATTCGTAATAGTTCTGATTGTAGTCATTCCCCATCCGAATGAAGAGGTGAACATCGCCATCATTTAGTGGTTGAGCTGCATCACCTGCTTCCGCATGTGCAAATAATCGCAAGCGCTTGTTCATCCGCATGTCTATGGTCGTATTCTTGAATACCGCCCGAGCATCTCCATCGCGCAATCCACAAGCCTTCATCGAAAGGGACTGTTCATTTTGCTGCACTAATGAGGTGTTTCCAAGCAGGACTTGACGCTCAATCCCCGGGGGAAGGACATAAGGAATCGGTTGGCGGCCTCCATTCTCTTCCAAGTTGACGGCATTCATCACAAAGCTTGTTTCATCACTGGCGTCCACTGGAATAAGTTCACGCGATTCTTCTAAGGAGAATCGATAACGCCTCCACTCTCCTCGCACTAGATCCAAACGAGCAAATCGAAGTACCGTAGGGTCCTCCCAGCCTTTGAGCACCATGCGCAAAAAGCGAATCGAGCGAAAATCACTCGCTCCATTTACCCGGTCATCGGGATCAAATACCGGAATCTTGAACTGAACCCATCGCACAGGCTTGCGCGTTTGATCCGGCAAAAGATCTGTCGTGGTTTCATAGATGTCCGCAATATGGTTTCTTCCAATAACTAAATCCTCCGGACGCATCGAAATGCGGTATTGGAAGTACTGCTCTGACTTGTTTAAGGTCGCATCTCGGTTCACATCCTCTTTGTCTGGCAAGTTGGTGTAGGTCGCCGGCAAGCCATTAATTAAAGTGGTTTGGGAGTTGCCATCAGGGTTGTTCCAATAGCGGTAGCGTCGAAGGATATCGGCGTCCGCACTATCTTGACTTGGTCCGCGATAATACGTGAAGTTATCCGCGGCAGGATCTTGGGCTGCGAGGGCATAAATCGCTGAACCCGTGCCAAAAACGCTAGCCAAGGATGACAAGTAGGGCTGTCCGCCCGTGCCCGGCCAAGTCGCTTCATCTGCATCAGACAATCCGTCCAGACCAACATCTTGGAAGATTCGGGCATTCGGATCATTGTCGAAGGCATCCACCACCGGCTGGTATTTGGAGGTATAGCCCCAAATGCTAGAGTCCACATCAATGCTCAATCCACTGGGTGAAAGACCATTTTCAAAACTTTGACGGCCATCCTTCAAGATATCCTCGGATAGATTGCCTAAATGGAAGTAGAGGTCGCCCCCTGCGGCCGTAGGATCATCCATAAAGGGGTCCATGACCCAGAATTGGATGAATTCAATATTCTGCTCTTCAAAATTGTTTATAGTCAATTGGCGCATTAATCCTGCCCAACGGCTCTTTGGATCCTTGAGGCTGCCATCAATTTCGAGGCCTTTCGATAGCCCGGGATAGCCGGCTACATCATAATTATATGGCCCTCGTTCGCTGGGATCAAATTGGATGTCAAACATGGCAATATTTCGCGCCATACCCGGTTGCAATGGAATATTAGGGAATACCTCCGCCAAGGGCACCATGCGCTGACGGTGGTCCGAGGTCGTGGCTGGATTGTTCCGAATATTTTCAGGCGTTTGTGAAGTGGCGGCAAAGAAGCTAGGGTCGATAATGTACCAGCTCAAGCGAGCTCGGTTGGCGTTGTACGCCCAATTGTTGGCGAGTGCCGCCTCTGGAAAGAGTTTAGATTGGCCTTCAGGGGCAGAGGCTATGGTCCATGTTGTGGTGCCGCGAAGGTCAATAGTGGTTTGGCTCGTTTCGAAATCATCCAAGTAGGTCGTGGCCTCCCCATTGATCTTGATTCCCCGCGGGGACCCTGGGATAAGTTGTGCAAATTCCGCCTGGACCTGGACCCGCGAAGGCGCATTGGTACTTATAAACGGCAATCCATCCAAAAAGCGCGTAAGGCCGGGTAAATTCTTTTGATATTGGGTGTTGAGACCCCAGATTCGGTTAGAAATCGGCTCATCTCCCGCATTCACTTTTTGGGTTAAGGGACGTTCTGACAGGCGAAGCAGAGAGCCCCCAATCGTCCAATCACGCGAAAGCTTATGTTCTACCGTCGTGCCGGCAAAGGTCTTCGCTTGCATATTAAACAAGGTGTTATTCTCAAAACTCACCCTAATCGGCATGCCTGAACTCAAAAGACTCTGGTTCAATATGCGCACTTGACCAAGGGCATAGTCCACGGTAAAATCTTGATTCTCCACGAGCTTACTTCCTCCCGCTGTGACGGAAATCGAGCCCCTTGGAACGTTGAACGCATTAAGTTGAATCAGGGACCCTCCAGCGCTTTTATAGCGTCCGCGAAGAACAAATTTGTTCAACTGCGTTTGTTCCTGCGCCCGAAACAAGGTAGAATCATAGAGTTGTTGGTACACATATCGCTTCTTCTCTGCCGCTGTAGGAAGCGAGCGATCCAGAGCAGAACCAAAGGGCTCTAAAACGGGCAGAATAACCCGACCCGTTTGGCTCAAGACCGTCACCCCTTCAATGTAGTCAAACAAGCCATCTGGGAAGGGGTCGTTGTTGCTGTTTACATGGTCCAAATCCAACACTTGAATCAGTAACTTATCCTTCACAGAGCTCTTCGGCAGGAAGGGAATAGGCAGACCGGTTTCATCATTCCTGTAAAGCACCTCGAGACGAAAATCTTCCGGGGATAATTGGAAAGCATTGAGGCTATAAACGTTTTTCATCATCAAATCCCAGATGGGTGATTTGACATTGAGTAGCGTGTGCTTAATTAATTTAAGCACCAGCGACTTCGGGGCAACGATTCCGTCATTAGAGAACTCCCCCACCTGATAGGTGCGGCCATTCGCCGTGTATTGGTAGGCCACCGCTAGCACCTCATCTTGATTGAGTGAGGTATTCAGGGTCATGTAGCCTAATTGTGGGTGAAACGAATACTCGTTGGGCTGGAGTTTGCGCGCATTCGTTAATTCCGCGTATTCCACATTGGCGTCATAGCCCGCTCCAGACAAGGAAGTACTCGCTAAGGCCCCGTCCCGCAGCCCCGAAAAACGCTGCGTAATATCCTCAGGATCCAAGCGATTGACTCGGTTGCTGGGTAGCGGATCAGAGGTGGCACCTGGGAAAATAGATTCCCCGGAGCGGTTATTGGTCGGCGAGCGCCAGGCCTTGCTCGCTCGTTCTCCGAGGTCGGTAAATGCGATGATATTTCGGACCTCCGTCGGAGTACTGCGTCTATTGGTTACCCAAACTTCGAGGCGTGTGATTTGGACGGGAGATTGAATCACTGGCAAGGTGCTCAACCATGGCTCATATTGATCCCGGAAGTACTGGCTTAAAAAGAAGTGGCGATTGGCCTCATAATTATCGCCCTGAATCAAGAACTCCTGCGTTGTGGCCCCACCTTGAATATTGAGATTTTGACTTTGGCTGCGCTGTTCGGCCATGACCGTGGTGACGGTCGTATTTCCAAATTGAAATTGCCCTTTGAGACCAAATAAGCTCTGTGCCCCAGTGATCAAACTCCCCCCGGTAGGTAGGCTGACATTGCCCATTTCTAGGGCCTTCACAATGTCATCCTCCGTGCCTTTGAAATCCAGCTTCATTTTGTTTTCAAATGCGAATGTGGCCTCTGTGTCGTAATTGATTTGCATGTCTAGACGATCGCCTAACTTGCCTGTGGCATTGACCTGCATCTTTTGATCAAAATCGAAAGCTAAGGTCTTCCGGTTGCGCTCTGGAACGATCGGATTCTTGATATGCTGGAATCGCAATCCAAAGCGTATTTCGGCCGTTCCCTGAGGGCGGATCTCCAATTCATCCGATCCAAAAATGTCCTTGATAGCTGGATTGGTAATCGTCATGTCCGGCACAATGCTGGCCCCTTCTCGCTGGTCCGCAGCGCTTCCTTGAGCCCAACGGCTTTGCCAACCCTGGGCTTCTTGTTGGCCAAAAACCAACTGGCGGTATTGGTCCGGCGAATAATACATGGGTCCACCTAGTGGAACGGTTCCTATGTATTTCTGAGCCACGTAGAATCCGGTAATGGGATCGTAGGTGACTTCTGTGTGAATATTACTCGGGGTGCTCAGTCCTGGCATGTTCCAGGTGCTCGACGAATCTTGTACTTGAGCCTCTATGGTTTTCGTACATAGGACGGCCAAAGCCGCCAAAAGGAGGCGCTGACCGAAAAGCATCAAAGCTGGGCTAAAGCCTGTCTAACGACGGATTCAACGGAAGAAGCTGGCTCTTTGGCTAGGATAGTAGCTACGACTTTTTCGACCGCAGGACGGCCAAAGCCTAAGACCGTAAGCGCCTGAATGGATTCGCCGCGGGCCGAGCCAACTTCATCCAATGGCATACTGGCGTCCACCTTGCCCACTTTGTCGCGGAGGTCGATGACGATCCGTTGCGCTGTTTTGGCTCCAATGCCCTTGATTTTTTGCAGCAATCCGCTATTCCCCGAGGCAATGGCCTGCACGGCCTCTGCTGGCTGTAGCGCAGACAGAATCATCCGTGCGGTATTCGCCCCTACACCGGAAACAGAAAGTAGAAGCAGAAACACATCGCGTTCAGATGCGCTGGCAAATCCAAAGAGCAATTGGGCATCCTCCCGGTAGACCGCATGCGCTAGCAACCTGACATCAGGGCCTTCTGGCAGTTGGCCATAGGTGGTCAAAGAGATATGAAAGTAATAGCCCACTCCGCCGCATTCCACAATGGCATGGGCAGGGGATTTTTCGATAAGGCGACCTACAAAATGATGAAACATCCGAGTCCTAACGCCTGATATAGCGCCTTTGGTATATTACTGGATGAGGACTTTCCCCACATTTTCTTGCATTGCGCCAAAAGAACGACGCAATACGTAGATTCCTTTTGGGGCATCCCCAACCATCCAAACCACTTTAGTAGCATAGGCAGGGACCAGGACTTGAGCACGAACGCGTCCGAGCATATCTAAAATATCTACACGTCCTCCTTCATCCACGGGGGCAAATTCGATCGTTACGCGGCCTGTGCTGCTTGGGTTAGGGTACATCTTGTTCTTAAGGATCTTCGGCTCATCTTGACCAAAGGTTTGCGAAAATGCATAAATGACTGAAACCTCCAAAAAATCCGTGCTATCTGCCTCATTTTCAAAACGGTACCACACAGTATCTTGGCTGTTGGCAGCGGTATCCATCACATAGGCATAGCCACTGAAATCGTAGGCTACGGCACCGGCATTCACTTGAACAGAACCTTGACTCTGGCTCACCCATGTGGGGTAACACAGATCCCAACAGAAGTAATTGGAATCCACTAGCCCCGTGTTTCCAACCTGGATGCGCTTTAAAATGTAACTCTGTGCACTGCTGCTAGTATTTAGAAGCGCAATGTGCCCTTCCGCTAAGGAGCCCGTATGGCTATTGACGTAGGCCACAGAATCCATAGATTGAATCGCCAAACTTTGAGCGCTGACGATTACAGAAAAAGAGAAAGCAAGAAGCAGAAAAATGCGTTTCATGGGATTGGACCTATTGGTTAATCTGTCTCAAAGGTACATAGACCGAATTCAATCCGGACGTTTTCGGACATCACGAGAAGGCTTTTTGATTACCTTGCCACCTGCGATAAGAATACGCCAATTTAAATTCAACCCTTGTTATCAAAGTTCTATGAAAAAAATTACGCTAGCTGTTGCTTTTATGCTCATCAGCGGAACCGCCTTTGCCCAAGCAACTCGTCTGGTTTTATTTGAGGAGTTTACCCAAGCTTCTTGCGGACCATGCGCATCTCAAAACCCTGCCTTCAACACTTTGCTCGCTAGCAATACGACCAAGGCTATCTCCATCAAGTATCAGACTTCTTGGCCTGGCGTTGATCCGATGAATGCCGCAAATCCGACGGATGTGGCCACACGGGTTTCATACTACGCCGTAAATGGAGTGCCCTGGAGCGCCATGGATGGTGTTGCCCCAACCGGCTCCTCGTATGCAGGTGCTCCTGCCAACGTGACTCAGACTGCCATTGATACGCGTTATGCGGTGGCTTCTCCTTTGGCTGTGGCTGTGACTCACCAGTTAACTGCGGGATACGACTCCATCATGATTGCCATATCCGTGAGCAACCCCGGCACAAGCACCATCACTTCAGGTTCTTCAGGTTCTTTGAAACTTCATACGGTCATCGTAGAAGAAGAAATCAACTACCCAAGTGCTCCAGGTAGCAATGGCGAGACCGATTTCTACAGTGTCATGCGGCAGATGCTTCCGAACGCAGGTGGCACGGCCTTGGCTGACTCTTGGACGGCTGGATCCTCTCAGACCTTCACATTCTCAGTAGCTCTGCCTAGCTACATTGCCAACTTAGGCGAAGTCGCTGTCGTTGCATTCGTTCAGGACAACAGCAACAAAGACGTAAAGAATGCTGCCTATTCTGCGCCACAAGCCGTCTCTGGCTTGGCCGATGCGGGCATTAGTGCCTTGAACGCAAGCACCAATGGTTTGTGTGACGCGAACGTCACTCCTTCCGTAGTATTTGAAAACGCAGGAACTGTGGCTATCACATCGGCTACCCTTGGCTACAGCATCAATGGAGGTACGCCTGTGACTCAAAGCTGGACGGGCAACTTGGCCAGCGGTCAAACTGCCACGGTTACCTTCCCGCAAACTACGCTCCCTGGTGGATCAAGCTCTTTAGTGGCTACAGTTTCTAGCCCGAATGGTTCTGGCGACTACAACGGTATGAATAATTCTTCTACCCCGGTAAACATTGCTGTTTTGGGCGCTACGCCACAAGCTTCTCCAAAGACCGAAGACATGGAAGGTGCTGCGATTGGTTCCGTTCCATCGGATATGATTTTAGGCTTCAATACTGCCACGGCCCCACGTCTTTACGTGGTAGACAAGTCCGTTGCCGGCACTGCCTATGAATTAGGCGGATGGGGTCAATCAGCGAAGTCACTTCGCTATGACTACTATGCGATTGCTTCTGGTGCGGTAATGTCTGTAACCACTCAGAAAATCAACGTAAGCACATTGACTGCACCAAAGTTGTACTTCCAGCACGCATACTGCTCTTACGCAGGTGAGGCGGATGGTTTAAAAGTGTTTGCATCTACCGACTGTGGTGTTACGTGGACGAACGTCTTCGATAAATCAGGCACGAGCTTGGCCACTTCGGGAAACCAAACGGCTCGCTTCTATCCTCAAGCAAGCCAGTGGGTAACTAACCAAATTTCTTTGGCGCAATTCGCGACTTCCAATGAATTGTTATTGAAGTTCGAAGGAACCTCAGCCTACGGTAATAGCCTGTACCTCGATAACATTTGGGTAGCCAACAATGCACTCGGTGTTGATGAGACAGCGGCTGCATCTTTAGTTGCCTATCCTAATCCAGCGAGCGAGGTGGCTACTCTGGACTTAAACTTGACGAACGAAGCCAATGTATTTGTGAGCCTCTATAATGTTGCAGGTCAGCAAATCCTAAATCTTCCTGCAGAGCGCATGGCTGCTGGCCAGCATAGCTTGGAGATTCCTGTAGCTTCATTGCCAAATGGTCTTTACACGGCTCAAGTGAATATGGACGGTGCGATCCAAACGGTTCGTATCTCAGTAGCTCACTAAGCTAAATCGCCTATTTTTACAATCCGGAGGGCGTTTGCTCTCCGGATTTTTCATTTCAACTGCTATGAAGAAATTAACTACCCTCCTTCTCTGCTTGGCCACTTGCGTCCTTTTTGCGCAAGGATTACCCACTGCCGAAATTCAAAATCTTCAGGGCCAAACCCTGGATGCTAGCAGCCTT
>JAQWXR010000047.1 GCA_029254375.1 Schleiferiaceae bacterium
TATGCCTGGCTCTGTTTGCTTCCGAGTTACATGGAGCGCGAGGGATCCTCGCTCATTGCGATGGCGGAGCATTTTGTCAAGCAATCCCCTGCCGAGGAAAGTGGATTTTTCCTCAACGGCTTAGATGAGCTACGATACCGACTTGAAACACTAGAGCTCAACGGGGTGCCAACCATCATCCTAGGCGTCACATTCGCCCTCTTGGATTGGGCAGAAAGCTTGGAAAAACCCCTATCACTCAAGTCTACGCTCATCATGGAAACTGGGGGCATGAAGGGCCGAAGGGCCGAACCGGTTCGCGAAGAGGTGCACGCAAAGCTTCAAGCGGCCTTTGGCCTCGAGTGCATTCACTCGGAATATGGAATGACGGAACTCCTCTCACAGGCCTATAGTTTTGGCTTGGGTCGCTATGTTCCTCCACCTCAGTTGCGTATCCTTCCACGCAGCCCAGAAAACCCCTTGGATTGGGCGCCCCTCGGATCGCATGCCGCCTTGAATTGTGTGGATTTGGCCAATGCTGAATCCTGCGCCTTCATCGCCACGGCGGATCTTGGCAAGGTCTTTGAAAATGGAACCTTTGAAGTCTTAGGCCGAATGGAGGGATCTGACCTCCGAGGCTGCTCGCTTCTCACGGTTTAACCATTAAAACCCTTGTGCTATGCGCCTTATCCTTGCTACCTTGCTCGGACTTGGAATGAGTTTTCAAGCCATCGCGGATCATCATCTATATCGTCCTAAAGCCCATCGAAGCCCCTATGGAACATCGTACTACGCCCCTGTCTACCCAACACCCTACCGCCCCGGCATCGTGGTGGTGGACCGCAGCCCTTATTCTTCTCGGGTTTCCTATGTCCGCCCAGTGGGTGCACGAATGGACTCGTATTACCGTGGACGGTCAAACCGCGTTTACGTTGTCCGACAGCAGCGCCGTTCACGCCGAGCGTGCCGCTAAAGGCTACCATATCCAAAAACGTGTTTGGGTAGAAAAATCCGCCGTAAGCGAGAGTGAACTCGCTGCGCAATCCACGTTATATACTGCCCAAGGCAAAGCCATGGGGCAGACACTCATTCCATTAACTCTTCTCGACCAAGGGGTTCCCGGTGATCGACGGATGGCCAAAAAATATGTTACGGGCCTGATTCAAGGGGAGGTGAACTCCTCTGCCTTTATTAGCAATTCATGGCCAGAAAGGAGCCTGGTCGAATTTCTCACGGAAAAGCGCGTTGGGCCATTTTGGGACAACTTCTCGGCCTACTTCGAGGCCTTCAGTTTTGAGAAAATCAAACCCCAGCCCGAGGATCTTTCGGATGCAGGCATTGACACCTGGGTCTTGCGCTATGCTGATGCAAGAAACCAAGATGAGCAGCGCTTCCGCATGGTCATTTTTACCCGGGGCGAAGTGGGCATTCAATGTGTGTTAACGCATGAAGAGACCTTAGATCTTCCCAAGATCAAACTCTTTGAGGAAAAAGCCTTTGGTCAGCTTCATCACCTCTCAAAGCCTACAACGGCACAATCTAGCGGCTATGAATACGCGGCTTACGCTTTAATTCCCTTGGAGGATTGAGCGCACAGGTTCACATGCTGACTTTGGTCATCCCGGACTATGATGAAGCCATTGCCCACTACGTGGGGGACTGGGGCTTTGAACTCTTGGAAGATCGCTCACTCAGCCCTGAAAAGCGCTGGGTACGGGTTGCCCCCAAGGGATGCACTACGGGTTTTTTACTTGCCAAAGCGGCCAATCCCGATCAAGAACGCGCCATTGGTCATCAAACTGGCGGACGTGTATTCCTCTTTTTGCATGTGGACAACCTCCATGAATTGGTCGCGCAATGGACCAAAGCGGGGCTCCAAATGGAAGGCCCCATTCGCACGGAAGACTATGGTTTCGTTTGCGTCGTGCAGGATCGCTATGGCAATCGCTGGGATGTGATTCAACCCGCCTAAAGTTTAGGCAACGACAATCAACGCGTAATTTTTCTTGCCTTTTTGAGCGAGTAAGTAGCCGTCGGCAAGAAGATCAGATAGCTGTACTTGATAGTCTGCATCCACCTTGGTCTTGTTAAGCGAAACGCCACCGGCTGCCAAGAGTTTTTTGGCTTCCCCCCGTGAGGCAAATAAGGCGGTGTCCGCACAAATCACATCCAAAATGGGGATTCCCGCGGCGAGGTCGGCCTTTGAAATGGTCATTTGAGGCACCCCTTCAAAAACATCCAACAAAGTCTTCGAATCCAAGGCACGCAAAGACTCTGCCGTGGATTGTCCAAACAAGATTTGACTTGCCGCTACGGCATTCTCTAGATCTTGCATCGAATGAACTCTGGCCGTAATATCCTCTGCCAAGGCCTTTTGAAGGATTCTCAGATGGGGCGCCTGGGCATGCTGTGCTTCTAACGTTTCAATTTCTTCGCGGCTTTTCGTGGTGAAAATGCGGATGTAATTACCGGCATCTTCATCCGCCGCATTGAGCCAAAACTGATAAAACTGGTATGGGCTAGTTCGGTTGGGGTCCAACCAAATATTACCCCCTTCTGTTTTGCCAAATTTGGTCCCATCGGCTTTTTTAATCAAAGGCGTGGTCAGGGCAAAAGCTTCGCCTCCGCCCATTCGACGGATCAGTTCAGTTCCCGTGGTGATGTTGCCCCATTGATCGCTACCGCCCATTTGGAGGCGTATTTCTTCATTCTTCCACAAATGGAAGAAATCATAGCCCTGAATAAGCTGATAACTGAATTCTGTGAAACTAATTCCAGATTCCTGTCGGCTTTTGACCGAATCCTTGGCCAACATGTAATTCACCGTAATGTGCTTGCCCACCTCCCGGATGAAATCCAAAAATCCAAAATCCTTGAACCAATCATAGTTATTGACAAGCTGCGCTCCTTGAGGACCATCAAAGTCCAAAAACTTCATCAGTTGTTTTTTCTGCCCTTCGAGGTTTTTCTGAAGGCTCTCTGCATCGAGCAGCGAGCGCTCGGCCGCCTTGAACGAGGGGTCTCCCACCATGCCTGTCGCTCCTCCAACTAAAGCATAGGGCTGGTGCCCTGCGCGCTGGAAATGCACCAACATCATCACCTGAACGAGGTTACCCACCCCCAAAGAATCTGCTGTCGGATCAAAACCGATGTAGGCTTTCTGGGGGCCAGAGGCCAAAAACTCTTCGGTGCCCGGCATGCTATCATGCAGCATACGGCGCCAACGCAATTCTTCAACAAAGGAGGTGCTCATACTACAAAGGTATAGTGCATCCGGATGTGGCGGGTGCTACATTTGTCTTATGCTCGTTGTTTCAGGTGCTTCCGGGATGCTAGGCTCCCAAATTGTGCTCCATGCGCTGCTCGCAGGGGGCCGCTCCGTACGTGGACTTTACCGACGGCCTGAATCGCTTCGGGCTGTACAGCAATCATGGGCCGCTCAAGGTCATGCGGCGCTATATACCCAAGTGGATTGGCATCAGGTTGACTTGGAGGATGCTTTGGCTGTACAGGAGGCCCTCCGCGGGGCTGATAGCGTCATTCATGCGGCTGCAATCGTTTCCTTTCGCAAAAAAGAAGAGCCAATGATGCGCCGAATCAACCCCCTGATTTCAGAAAATATCTGGTTAGCCGCCCTAGATGAGGGTGTCCGTCAAGCCATCCACATTAGCTCCGTAGCCACGCTCACAGCCGATCCCAAAGAGCCCTTTATTTCAGAATCTAGCGAGCAAAAACGTGCTTCCTTAAATGCCTATGGCCAATCCAAGTACGATGCCGAAATGGTGGCTTGGCGCTTTGCTGCAGAAGGGCTTTCTATGACCGTTATACATCCCACCGTGATTTTGGGTCCTTCCGCATGGAACGATGGCAGTAGCCTTTTTCCAAAGACTCTATCCAAAGGCTTACCCTTAGTTTCTGGTGGTTCCACGGGCTGGGTGGATGTTCGAGACGTAGCACAGTTTTGCATAGAACACCTCTCCCAAACAAGGAATCAAGAACGCTACCTATTAAACGGTTTCAACCGCTCTTTTCATGACGTCTTTAGAGACCTTGCTTTAGATCTCGGTGCGCGTCCCCCGCGATGGGTCTCCCCGAAGGCATTGCTCTCTATCGCTTGGCGGGTTGAACGTCTGCGTGAACTACTCTTTGGAAGCAAACCGAGTCTTACTAAAGATTCCGTCCGAGCCGCTTGTGCTCAGACCGAGTATAGTTCAGGAAAGGCGGCGGCCATGGGTTTTTCCTTTCGGAAATGGAAAGAAACCAGCCAATGGGTCGCTGAAATGCACCATCGAATTCATGGATAAATCCCATCCCTGGAAGCTCTATTCCTCATGGATGCCTCCAGAAGAATCCGAGGCCCTCTTGAGTCAGGCCCTAGATCATTGGCCTTGGGAGCAAGGAAAAGTGCACCTCTTTGGCTCATGGCACGACGAGCCCCGTTGGAGCTTTTTTCAGGCGGACCCGGGCCTGATGTATCGGTATGCCGGAAGGACACTCGTTGGATCCGGTTGGCTCCCCGAATTGCATGACCTTCGGAAACGCATCGAACATGACCTCGGCATCCCCTTTAATTCTGTCTTAGTAAACGGTTACCGGCATGGAGCGGACTATATGGGGTATCATCGGGACAATGAAGTGGAACTCGGCCAAAATCCCCAGGTGGCAAGCTTGAGTCTCGGAGCAACGCGGGACTTCCTTTTACGTCGGATTGCTCCGCCCAAAGACCGCCACGTTTTGAGTCTTCAATCCGGCGATTTACTCTGGATGAAACCCCCTTGCCAGGATGTATTTGAACACGCGTTGCCAAAACGCATCCGAGTTCAGGGCTTTCGAATCAATCTCACTTTTAGGCTTATTCACTAAGCCGTTGGTTCTTTAGACGGCTTTATGGCTCAGAATAACGACCTTTAATGTTCATGTATTGCGCCAAACATTTCATTTACACGACGCTCGTGCTGTCCATTCTTTTTTCATGTCAACGGGAAGAAGTACAGACAAAAGAGGCTGAGTCTAGCTTTATCTGGAATGACCCATCATTCCCTGTAGCCTATCCCGGGCCATATGAAGAAGCAGACAGTGTGGGTTTTGCTAAGTCAGTTGAGTCCATGGCACATTTGGCCAATGGCCATCCAGAGCGCATACTGTTTCCACTGAGCGATAGTATAAAAGTTAGTTTAGTAGGATTTCCCGTTCAAGTTCTCCCTCCTCAAGAGTTCATAGATTTCTTCAAAAATCGACAGAAAACTTTTTTCTCGATTCAATTTGAAGCCTTTAATGTCCGATCCCTTCGAAGTGTTTCATTGGAAGGCGACATATTCGTCAATGTTGGACGCTGGAAACACATTTTATTGGATGGAAGTATCGAAGAGCGATACAGTACTTTTCTTTTATTTGTCAATAAAGAAGGGCAACTCGCCTCCATCACAGAATGGTCTATGTGTTGGCCAAGCAATTCTCCCTTGACCCTTAGCCCCAATCCGGACCCGAGTCATTTTCATTATTTTTCCAAATCGAGGATCGGGAGTAGGGAGGCCGCTGTTCGAGCAGTGTCCGTTTTACAAGCTCTTTTCCGGAGGGACAGCGGAGCTTTCCAAATATATTTAGCCGATAGCTTAAACTATACCCCTTCTTGTGGATTGAATACATGGATCAGTAAAGTGGATTTGGCTTCCAGCATATTGGAAAATAATCCATTTATCGGGGTTGATCCTATTTCCGTTCTGCCTTTTTATCAAGAAAGACAAAACGAACATATCGTGCTCATTTTAAATTATGAGAATTTTATTGAGAATGGAGCGCTTCATAAGTTTTCATATCTACGTACATTCATATTTAACGAGGATCTCAAGATCAAAGATATCCTCGTTCAACGTCGCCCAGTTCCTAACGCGGTTAACTGGAACTGGCAGGACGCCCGGCGCTAGCCCTTTAAATATGAGCTACCATATCGTCTACCATGCTGTCTAGGGTAAAACTAGGCTTCCATGCCCAATCTTCACGCGCTTTTCCGTCATCCATGCGCTGAGGCCAACTTGAGGCAATGGCCTGACGGAAATCAGGCGCGTAGGTCATGGCCAAATCAGGATAATGTCGTCGCATAGACTCCGCGAGCTCAGCTGGGGTAAAATCTACCCCGGACACATTGTAGCTGCTGCGAATCTTGATTTGATCAGCCGGAGCCTCCATGAGGCTCAATGTGGCACGAATCGCATCCTCCATATGCATCATGGGGAGGCGGGTATTCGCAGCTAAAAAGGACGTATAAGCACCTTCCCGTCGAGCCGCATGAAAAATATCTATGGCGTAGTCCGTGGTGCCTCCGCCTGGAAGTGTTTTCCAAGAAATCAACCCAGGATAGCGAATACTGCGCACATCTACCCCATACTTGTCATGGTAGTATTGGCACCAGAGCTCTCCCGCTAATTTGGAGATTCCATAGACCGTCGTAGGATCCATAGGGCTGTACTGGGGCGTGTCTATGGCGGGAGTATTTGGCCCAAATGCCGCTATAGAGCTTGGCCAAAAAACGCGCTTGAGAAGCCCTTCCTTGGCCAAGTTTAGGACATGAAAAAGGGTTAGCATATTCAGCTCCCAGGCCTTTTCTGGCATTTTTTCTCCGGTGGCACTGAGCATGGCCACCAAATGATATACTTGTGTGATTTGATGATCTTGGACTAATGCACGCAATGCAGGTTCATCCATCGCATTCAAGGCAAAACATGGGGCCTCCAATGCCTCCAGGCGGAGATCTGTTGCAATCACATTTTCCTGACCCATTCGCTCGCGCAATGCCGACACTAATTCCGTTCCTATTTGCCCTCCTGCGCCAAGCACTAATGCCTTTTCCATAAAACAAATGTATTAACCAAGTACCTGACGAAAATCTACCGTAGATGAAGATCCATTCAGCCACTTTGAGCCACCACCACCCGTAGGGCGGGTATCTTACCTTTGTACGATGCCCCCCAAGACGCCCAAACCCGTCCTTTACAACAAGTTCGATCGCGAAACACTGATACAGCGCTTGACGGAAGAGCCATTCCCGCGTCGAACCATCTCCTTTTATCGCTACGTGCTCCTTGAAGACCCCCAATCCGTTCGGGATCAGCTCTTTTTGGAATGGGATGCCTTTCAGTGTTTTGGACGAATCTATGTCGCACATGAAGGAATAAATGCCCAAATGTCCGTGCCCGAGCCTCATTGGGACGCTTTTGTTGAATCCGTGAATGCTTGGGAAGTCTTCCGAGATGTGCCCTTCAAAATTGCCGTGGAAGACGATGGGAAGTCCTTTTTCAAGCTGGCCATCAAAGTAAGGCATCAAATCGTGGCTGATGGACTATCCATGGAAGATTACGACGTAACGAACGTCGGAAGGCACCTAAATGCTTTGGAATGGAATGCCTTGATGGACTCTGGCGAGGCCGTTGTCGTCGATATGCGCAACCACTATGAATCAGAAATCGGGCATTTTGAAGGGGCTATTCTCCCGAAAGCCGAGACGTTTCGAGAGGAATTGCCCGAAGTCTTGAATAAACTCAAAGGCAAGGAGAATCAGCCCCTCTTGCTTTATTGTACAGGAGGCATACGATGTGAAAAAACTTCGGCATACCTCAAGCATCATGGCTTCCAAAATGTCAACCAACTCCATGGCGGCATTATCGACTATGCTCGGCAGGTTTCAGAGCAGAAACTGCCAAACAAGTTTCGAGGAAAGAACTTTGTCTTTGATGAGCGCCTTGGGGAGCATATCTCCAATGAAATAATATCTCATTGCCATCAATGTGGAGAAGCCGCTGACAACCATGTAAATTGCGCCAACAAAGCCTGCAATCTCTTGTTCATTCAATGTGAGGCATGCCAGGAAGCACATGAGTTAACCTGCAGCCCTGAATGCCAGGAGATCGTTCATTTACCCGAAGAAGAGCAAGCAAAGATTCGACAAATCGAAGGACGTAGCCGGCACGCCAAGCGATTTAATCGAGCTAAAACTGAATAAAACGGAAGACCTATGGCCTATTACCATCAACTCGGATCAATTCCACCAAAGCGCCACACTATCCATGAAAAACCAGATGGTGGCTTGTATTATGAGCAACTTTTTGGAACCGAAGGTTTCCATGGGGTGAGCTCGCTGCTCTATCACAGCCATCGTCCAACCATGATAAGCCACATAGGAGAGGCGATCGACATGCGTCCGAGTGCAGCTGTAGATAAAAACATCCACTCGCGGATGCTTCAGGGATTTAAAGCAAAGCCAGAGGATGACTTTTTGGAGTCCCGCACCGCGGTCCTATTTAATAACGACGTACAAATCGATGTGGCGGCGCCGCGCCATGGAATTCAGGACTATTTTTATAAGAACGCAGACTCAGACGAACTCTTATTCATCCATCAAGGAACCGGGGTGCTGCGCTCTATGTTTGGAGAGCTTCGCTTTGAATATGCCGACTACATTGTCATTCCTCGTGGGACGATTTATCAAATTCAATTTGACAACGAGGACAACCGCCTTTTGGTCGTTGAAAGCCACTCCCCGGTAATCTCTCCCAAGCGCTATCGCAATGAATTTGGCCAAATGCTCGAGCATTCACCCTATTGTGAGCGAGACTTTCGCTTACCCACCTATGTGGCTCCCATCGACGCCCGGGGTGAATTCCTGATAAAAATCAAGAAAGAAGGCGTGCTCCATCAGGTTACTTATAGCTCTCATCCCTTTGACGTGATCGGCTGGGATGGCTATTGCTATCCGTATATATTTTCGGCGTTGAACTTTGAGCCCATTACCGGACGTGTACATCAGCCACCCCCCGTACATCAGACCTTTGAGGCCCACAACTTTGTCGTCTGCACATTTGCGCCTCGGATGTACGACTACCATCCCAAATCCATCCCCGCCCCCTACAATCACAGCAACATTGACTCCGATGAAGTGCTCTATTATGTAGATGGCGATTTCATGTCACGCAATCATGTAGAAAAAGGCTTCATTAGCCTACACCCTGGAGGGATTCCCCACGGGCCGCATCCGGGGGCCTATGAGCGAAGCATTGGCCAAAAAGAAACGGCTGAACTTGCTGTGATGGTAGACACCTTCCGACCGCTCAAAGTCACAAAAGCTGCTTTGGACATGGAATTGGGTGATTACTGGAACTCCTGGAACGAATAACCCTTATACCCGCCTCTATGCAAACGGACTCAACCTCCCTCAAGCTCCCTATTGAAAACCCCGAAGCCGAGGATTTTCTTCCCTTAAATGGCACAGATCACGTCGAATTCTTCGTGGGCAACGCCAAGCAATCTGCGCACTTCTTCAAAACGGCCTTTGGGTTTCAGGACCATGCCTATGCTGGCCTCGAAACTGGCATGAAGGATCGGACCTCCTATGTATTAAAGCAGGACAAGATCCTCCTGGTTCTGACCTCACCCTTAACGGCTGAGAGCCCAATCAATGACCACATTGTCCTGCACGGCGATGGCGTGAAGAATGTCGCTATTTGGGTGGATGATGCGACGAAGAGCTGGGAAACTACGACCTCTCGCGGTGCAGAGTCCGCCTTTGAGCCCTACACCTTGGAAGATGCCCACGGCAAAGTAACCATGAGTGGTATTAAAGCCTACGGGGATACGGTGCATGTCTTTGTCGAGCGTCATGGCTACGAAGGGGTCTTCCTCCCCGGTTATGAAGCATGGGATAGCGGATTCCACCCAAGTTCCACGGGCTTGAAATTCATTGACCACATGGTTGGCAATGTGGGATGGAACGAGATGAACACCTGGGTTAACTATTACAAGCAGATTATGGGCTTTGCCCAGTTGGTCTCTTTTGACGACAAGGATATTTCTACGGAGTACACCGCCTTGATGTCCAAGGTGATGACCAATGGGAATGGCCGAATCAAATTCCCAATCAACGAGCCTGCTGAAGGCCGGAAGAAGTCCCAGATTGAAGAGTACATCGATTTCTACAACGGTCCGGGCGTTCAGCACCTCGCTCTAGCCACCGATGATATCATCTATACCGTGACGGAGCTTCGTTCACGTGGCGTCCAGTTTTTGGAAGTTCCCAAAAGCTACTATGACGATGTCCTGGACCGGGTAGGGAAAATTGACGAAGACTTGAGCCCTTTGAGCAAGCTCGGCATTCTAATCGATCGTGATGAGGAAGGCTACTTGCTCCAGCTATTCACCAAGCCCCTGATGGACCGTCCCACCGTCTTTTTTGAAATCATCCAACGCAAAGGAGCTAAGTCCTTTGGTAAAGGAAACTTCAAGGCCCTTTTTGAAGCCATTGAGCGCGAGCAGGAACGCCGTGGCACACTCTAAACTGGAGAAAAAAATTGCTCGCAAGCAAAAGGGCGCCCCACTGGGGCGCCCTTTTTGTTCCATCCGTTTTCGGGTGCTGAGTTTAGCTCACTAGTTGAGCCGCTTCCTCGTAGCGCTTAATCAATTCCACTTGATCATACTCCTCTTGAGTCATCGGCTTGTTGTTGTACTCATATTGCATGACCATGCGAACCAGCATTTGGTAGAACTGCAAATCCGTCTGAACTTCATTGGTAATAGCGCGCTTATCGCTTCCACGGAACTGCGCGTAGTAGCGGAGTTCTTCATCCAAGCTCGCGGCAAAGCCTTCGACCAATTCGCGGGCACGCTCTTGAGCGCCCGCGACGTAGAATCCTTCTACCAAGCTTAGCATGAAGTAGTCATAGCCAAGTTTTTCCACGGGCATTTTTGCTATCGCGTAGTTCAGCACTTCGACTGCTTTTTCTTTCTCTCCACGTCGCGCCAATTCAGCCCCAAGGCGACCATAATTGATACGCAAGTTGAAGGTCGAGCGACGGACTGTTTCATCCAAGAATACACCTGGCTTTTCCATGTTTCCGAAGTTGAATTTGCTCGAGTCATCCGTTGGATTGTACATCATGGCGTACATCTTATCGGCATTTACGGATCCAAAATCGTACGAATTGCCTGGGCTCTCCGTCACTACGGGGACGAAGCGATAGGCAAGCCCTTCCAAACGGAAGTACTTCTGGAGCCAGAAGAATGCACTCGCACTGCTTCCCACGGTCGTGGAGAAATAAATTGGGCGTGTCCAGTCGTTGTTCGCAATCAAATCAATCAGGACAAGATCACGCTTAGAAATAACATTCCCGTTCCAATCCCAATCGATAAAGTCTACTACGCGGTTACTGTCTGCGTCCGAAACCACATGCTGGGCCATGACCGCTTTTTTGTCCACCGGAACTCGGAACTTCTTCATAGGGAAGTACTGCAATTTCTTAGGGCTCTTGGTATTTGGGAAGGCCGTAAAGAAGACCGCATCGTCGTTACGCAGGGCGTAATTAATGAAGTCCTTGGCATACCAGCGACCATCTAATTTCAAATCTTGGAAGTACAATACGTCCCGTGTGCCTTGCACATAATCCTTCTTTTCCAAGGTGATGGGCACAGGGTCCCCATCGTAGAACTTGCGCTTCATCATGTCAATGTACCAGTCCGTGTTGAGCAAGGAGAGGTTGACAATACGGACATCCGTGCGGTAGCCTTCGACTTCTTGCACATACCACAAGGGGAAGGTGTCGTTGTCGCCATTGGTGAAAAGAATCGCATTAGGATCACAACTATCCAAGTACATTTTGGCAATTTCACGGGCTGTGTAGCGATCACTGCGGTCATGGTCATCCCAATTCTCTGCGGCCATAAGGGCAGGGATTGCCAAAGCAAGCACTGTGAGCGCCCCTGCGGTGACGGTGCTTCGGTATTTGCCCATCCATTCATACAAGGCAATCACGCCAAGTCCAATCCAAATGGCAAAAACATAAAAGGAGCCTACAAAAGCGTAATCACGTTCTCGAGGCTCAAAGGGCTTGTGATTCGTGTAGACCACAATGGCCAAGCCCGTGAATAAAAAGAGCAAGCTGACCACCCATGCATTTCGCTGGTCTTTTTTCGCCTGGTATACGAGCCCGAGAATACCTAGAAGTAAAGGCAGGGCGTAGTAGACGTTGCGCGAAGGATTGCTGGTAAAATGGGCGGGCATATTGTCTTGAGGGCCGAGACGCATCTCGTCAATCAAGGGAATCCCCGTAATCCAGTTGCCCTTGGTGAGTTCATAGCGGTTCTGGTCATCATTCTGACGCCCTGCAAAATTCCACATGAAGTAACGGAACCACATTTGGCCCACTTGATAGTCCATAAAGAACTTGAAGTGGTCAGCAAATTTGAGTTTATCCGTGGGTTTGACGCCCATTAACTTTTGGTAGTTCTCCACGTGATCCGCTTGATCACTCCACATGCGAGGAAAGAAGCTCACATCGCTTTTGGCGTAATTCGGCTTGGCCGACTTGCCATCATTTGTGACTTCATATTTGCTGCTCTCTTCATTGTATTGGTAAGCGGGGCTTCCATCCACGTAAGGCTGTGAATTGTCTAATTGGCTGTTAAAGCTCTGCCCATAAAGCACAGGCCAGTCTCCATATTGATCCCGCTTGTAGTAGGAAAGCAAGGACATGGCATCTTCTGGATTGTTCTCGTCAATCGGGGTGTTCGCATTTGAACGGATGGCCAAAACCACAAAGCTCGAGTAGCCAATCAACAAGAAAACCACGGCCAAGATTCCCTGTGCGAGGAGTGGGCGGTTTTTCTTTTTGGACCAATGAATGCCAAAATACACGCCCCCAACAATCAAAAGAAGGGCAAATAACGATCCGGTATTTTTTGGCAATCCAATGCTGTTCACTGCGGTGATTTCTAACCATCCAAAAAGGGAAAGTATAAATGGAATGATGATGGCAAAGACCAAGGCCAAAACGCCAATCGCAGAGGCATTGGCCACTACCCATGACTTCCACGTCACCTTGGGATACTTCTTATAGAAATAGATCATCACGACGGAAGGAATCGTCAGGAAGACGAGAATGTGAATTCCCACAGAAAGTCCCGTTAAATAGGCTATAAGAAGCAACCATCGGTTGGCATACGGATCCTCATCTACTGCGGCTTCCCATTTTAAGACCGCCCAAAAAGCGATAGCCGTAAAGCAGGAAGACATGGCATATACCTCGCCCTCTACTGCCGAAAACCAGAATGAATCACTGAATGTGAAGGCCAATGCGCCCACGGCTCCAGCACCAAGAAGCACGATCTCTCTTCCGCGGTTAAGCGTCTCTGAGGAGAATAATTTGCGACCAAAGGCCACAATCGTCCAAAACAAGAAAGGAATAGTAAATGCGCTCGATAGACCCGAGGCCAGATTCACATAAAATGCTTGGCGTTCTACGTCGCCCAAGGCCAACTGAGAAAGCACATTGGCGATCAATTGGAAGACCGGAGCCCCCGGAGGGTGGCCCACTTGAAGCTTAACCGAAGTTGCAATGTATTCACCGCAATCCCAGAAGCTAACCGTCGGCTCTAGGGTAGATACATAGGTGAAAAGGGCAATCGCAAAGGTGAGCCAACCACCGAGGTTGTTGAGCTGCTTAAAAGAGAGATTCATACGTAGCCGTTTTATAGAAGGAACGAAGATACCCAATCCGCCTTGGCTATCATGTATGATTTGGGCTAAAAGTCTAGGCCATCTCCACCCCTAATTTCTTGCCAATAAGTCGATGGAGCTTAGCTTGAAGGCTAGGATGTTGAATGTCTGCCACCGCGTCATGCGCGAAAGCCAACATCAATAGGGCTTGCGCCTCTTTGCGCTGAATTCCCCGGGCACGGAGATAGAACAGGGCATCCTCATCCAATTGTCCCACGGTACATCCATGGGAACACTTGACATCATCTGCAAAAATTTCTAACTGTGGCTTGGTGTCAATGCTCGCCTTGTCGCTCAGGATTAAATTATCGTTCTCCTGAAAAGCCAAGGTTTTCTGAGCATCAACGTGCACATGAATTTGTCCATTGAACACACCGTTGGATTGCCCGTCAAAAATTCCTTTGTAGTTCTCTCGGCTTACACAATGAGGAGCCAAGTGGTCCACACGGGTATGGTGATCGACGAGTTGCTGGCCGTCGGCCAAGGACAGGCCAAACATGCGTGCTTCTGCGCCTGGCTCTACGAGCTTAAAATCCAAGTTGTTGCGCAGAAACTTTCCATCTGTACTAATCGTATGCACCGTGGCATGACTATCGCGCTTTTGTTCGATGACACTATGTTGGGTCAGCGCTGCCGAGGAACTGTCATGTTGAAGCTTCACCCAGTGGATATGGGCATTTGCTCCCAAGAAGACTTCATCCACGGCATTTGTCCAGGTTTCGGCTTCTGTTAGGGATTGATGGCGCTCGATTATTTCTGCTTTCGCTCCATCCCCTAGGAGGATGAGACTTCGAGTTTGGTTAAAAACCGGTTGATCCCCGGTGGTGAAGTACAAGGCCTGAATAGGCTTATCTAAGGTCACTCCCGCAGGGACATTCACATAGAGACCATCCCAAGCCAAGGCAGTGTTCAATTGAACCGTCGTACCCAAGTCTTGCGTCAGGCGTCCAAAATGGGGTTCCACTTGGTCCGCATACTTTTTCCAGGCACTACCCAAAGTACACACGTCAAACCCTCGATGCGTCGTTTCCGACAGCCATGAGGAATAACGGCCATTGATGAATACGACCCGATAGCAATCTATGTCATTTACCAAAAAGCGCTTAATGTCCTTAAACTCCAGCGTTTCTGATTCATCGGCTTCGCTAAAGGGCGAATTCAGTGCATACTCTGCTTTAAGAACTTTTTTCAGAGAAGTATATTTCCAATCTTCATGGCGCACCGTGGGGAATCCCTCCGATTCAAAGCGCTCCATGGCATTCCGGCGGCGCTCCGTTACAGCAGGACTTGACATCGCCGCATACTGCGACTCATACAGCCAATAGGAGGCGGCTAGGCGATCCTTCATGCCTGCTCCTTTTTGATCCAATCATAGCCGCGTTCTTCCAACTCTAGGGCCAAATTTTTATCGCCAGACTTGACAATCTTTCCCTGGAAGAGGACGTGTACATGGTCTGGGATAATGTGATCCAACAAACGCTGATAGTGGGTAATGATCATGAAGCTGTTTTCGGGGGAGCGCAAGGCGTTTACCCCATTCGCCACAATCCGCAAGGCATCAATGTCCAGACCTGAATCTGTTTCGTCCAAAATGGCCAACTTGGGCTCAAGCATGGCCATCTGGAAAATTTCGTTGCGCTTCTTTTCTCCTCCCGAAAATCCTTCATTCAAGGAGCGGCTCAAGAAGCCCTTGTCCATTTCCAAAAGGTCCATTTTCTCACGCATTTTCTTGAGCATGGTTGAGGCATCCAAGGGCTCTTCGCCGCGGGCCTTTTTACTTTCATTCAAGGCCGTCTTGATGAAGTTAGAAACCGTGACGCCTGGAATTTCTACGGGGTACTGGAAGCTTAAGAATAAACCCAGATGCGCACGCTCTTCGGGGGCGCGTTCCAAAATACTCTCACCCTGAAAGAGAATATCCCCTTGCGTGATTTCATAGTCTTCGCGGCCTGCGATGACGTTGGACAAGGTGGATTTACCTGAGCCATTCGGGCCCATAATGGCGTGGACTTCCCCTGCGTCAATGCGAAGGTTAATTCCCTTCAAAATAGGCTGGCCGTCTACGCTGGCGTGTAAATTGACAATTTCAATCATGACTTTTTTGGCTTATCCGACCGAGCCTTCGAGGCTAATGGCCAATAGTTTTTGAGCCTCAACAGCAAATTCCATTGGAAGTTGGTTGAGGACGTCTTTGCAATAGCCGTTCACGATCAAGGCGATGGCTTCTTCCATTCCTAGACCGCGCTGTTGGCAATAAAAAATTTGATCTTCACCGATCTTACTCGTGGTCGCTTCGTGCTCCATACGTGCCGTCGGGTGTTTGACTTCAATGTAGGGGAAGGTGTGGGCGCCACAGCGATCGCCCATTAACAAGGAGTCGCACTGACTAAAGTTTCGCGCATTCGCCGCTCTTGGGCCCATTCGAACTAAGCCACGGTAGCTATTGTGGCTGTGTCCCGCACTAATCCCTTTACTCACAATAGTGGACTTGGTGTTTTTGCCCAAGTGGATCATTTTTGTGCCCGTGTCCGCCTGCTGGTAGTGATTGGTGACGGCTACTGAATAGAATTCGCCAACACTGTTGTCTCCTTTAAGGATGCAACTCGGGTACTTCCAGGTTACGGCCGAACCCGTTTCAACTTGCGTCCAACTAATTTTGGCGTTGCGCTCACAGATGCCACGTTTAGTGACGAAGTTGAACACGCCTCCTTTGCCCTCGGCATCCCCAGGGAACCAGTTTTGGACCGTGGAATACTTGATTTCTGCGTCGTCCATGGCTACGAGCTCAACCACTGCAGCGTGCAACTGATTTTCGTCGCGTTGAGGGGCGGTACAGCCCTCGAGGTAGCTCACAAAGCTTCCAGCGTCCGCTACCACTAGCGTTCGCTCAAATTGACCTGTTCCCGATTCATTGATTCGGAAATAGGTGCTCAATTCCATGGGGCAGCGGACCCCCTTGGGGATGTAGCAGAACGAACCATCGGTAAAGACAGCGCTATTAAGCGCTGCATAAAAATTATCTGTTTGGGGAACAACCGTTCCTAAGTACTTTTTGATCAATTCTGGGTGCTCCTGAATTGCTTCGCTCATGGAGCAGAAGATGATGCCTTTTTCTGCGAGGGTCTTTTTGAACGTGGTTGCCACAGAAACAGAGTCTACGACAATATCCATAGCCACTCCGCTCAATCGTTTTTGCTCATTCAAGCTGATTCCCAGCTTTTCAAACGTCTTGAGAAGTTCAGGATCTAGCTCATCTAAACTATTAATTTGCCTTTTTACTGGGGCTGAGTAATAACTAATAGACTGAAAGTCTGGCTTTTTGTAATGGACGTTTGCCCATTCAGGCTCGGCCATGGCCACCCATACACGGTAGGCGTCGAGGCGCCATTTCGTCATCCATTCAGGCTCATTTTTCTTGGCACTAATCAAACGAACGATATCCTCATTGAGGCCCGGAGGTATTTTATCTGATTCTATCTCCGTAAAAAAGCCATACTTATATTCGGAGCTAGTGACTTCGTTCAGAATTTGGTCTTGTTCACTCACAGCGAAAAGCTTTCGCCACATCCGCAGGTGCGGGAAGCATTAGGGTTATTAAAGGCGAAGCCCTTGCCATTTAGCCCCCCACTGTACTCCAGCGTGGTTCCAAGGAGGTATAGTAGGCTTTTCTTTTCGACCAAAATTTTGACGCCCTGGTCTTCAAACAATTCATCCCCGTCGGCTGGCGAATCAACAATATCCATGTCATAGCTGAGGCCAGAGCAGCCTCCAGACTTTACGCCGACCCGGACAAATGCAGAAAGCACCTCTTTCCCCTCTGCTTGCATGAGGGAAGCGACTTTTTTAGCAGCTTCGGCGGATACGTTGATCATTTGGACTCATTCTAAATTGAGTGACAAAGATACAACCCGCTATGGGCTTAATTAGTTCGATATTTGGGCAAAATAGCGAAGGATCGTCAGGCCGTTCGAAGCGACTTCGATCTCGCCCTCTTCACGCATTGTTTTGAGATCACGCGTCAGGCGGCCCCCTTCCATCACTTTGGTTTCCAACAAAATCTCCACGCTATTCGATCTGTCGTTCCAATCCCCCAGGCGCTCCAAGTTAAAGCCCTGTGACTTGGGATTGCGGTTGACCAAGATGAGAAGCGTCTCTTCCTCGTTGCGCCATCCGTAGGCATATACATCGTTGTAGGGCGCCCATTGACGCAAAGTGCCTGTACCTATAACCGGATGGGACTCACGTAAGACCGCAAGCTCGCGCACAAAGGCCAGGGCGTCCGCCTCGTCCGCCTCCAAGCCCTCTCCCGTAAAGGCACTCTTGGTGTCGTCTGGCCAGCCACCAAACATGTCTTGACGCATGGCCCCGTGGTCCCCATCCGCACGCATGAGCACTTCAGTCCCATAATAAAGGCAAGGAATTCCGCGCATCGTGTACAGCATCCCTAGGCCCATTTTATACAAATCCATATCCTCCTTAACTTTGGCGAAGAAGCGGCCCTCGTCGTGGTTATCAAGGAAAACCACAAAGTTTTCAGGCGCGCGGTACAGATAGTCTGAGGCTAAATTCATGTACAAATAGTTCAATCCCCCGCTCCAAGTTGTAGGCTTTTCTAAGGCTTCTTTCCATGCTTGATACGTCATGAAGTCCGCGGCGCCGTCCAAGGTCGGATGCCGATCCAGGAAGTACTGCTGTGAATGATGATTTTGCACCCAACTCTCCGAGAAAATAAAAAATTCAGGATAAACGGCATGAATTGCCGCAGACCAATTATCCAAAAAGTCTTGATCGGGATAAATCCAGGTGTCCACACGGAAGCCATCCACGCCTAGCATTTCAATCCACCACAAGGCATTTTGAACTAAATACTGGGCACAGTGACGGTCACGCTGGTTAACATCTACCATGGAGGAAACAAACCATCCGTCCGTAAATTGCTGCTGATCGCTTGGTGCCGCATAGGGATCATAGAGCGTGGCATAGCGGTGATTGGTAATCACGGGGTCACCCACTTCCCCGTTATTGTCGGTTTCGGGACGGCCCGGCCAAGCATTGATCCAATTGGAATCAGGCGGGTTCTGATAAAAACGATGTGCGGTCCCAATGTGATTAGGCACCATGTCCATGACCAACTTCATGTCCTTGGCATGAAGGGCTTCCGCATAGTCGCGATAGACCCGGTTTCCTCCAAAACGCGGATCGACGAGGTAGTGATCTGTAATGGCATAGCCATGGTAGGAAGCTCGAGGCATATCATTGACCAGCAAGGGCATTGTCCAAACGGCTGTTACCCCGAGAGAGGCGATGTAGTCTAGATGGGCGCTGATCCCCTGAAGATCGCCTCCATGGCGGTCATACCCTTGGCTCCGGTCCAAACTTTGCTCCTTCATTTCGCGGTTTCTATCATTGGCGGGCTCTCCGTTGGCAAACCTATCTGGGGTCAATAGATACATCAGATCCCGTGAATTCAAGCCCATGTTCGAACGTCGCGTGGCATCACGCGCCTCCAAATCGTAGTAATGCACGTAGGTCTTGCGACCTTTCCGCGTCTTGACACTGAATTCCAGGGTTTGTGCCGGGGCACTAGGTTCAATGACCAAGGTGACGTAGTGGTAGGCCGAATTTTGAGCCGCCTCGTCTTTGAAAATACGAACTCCCTCCCCTTTGGTCAGGGTGACTGAAGCTATGGCTTCTTTGCGATTGGTTTCTACCAAAAGTTCTACCGTATTCCCGGGCATGCCCACCCACCAATTGGGCGGATCCATTCGGACAGATAACTCTTTGGTCCCAAAAGCGGACGTCGTCATCCCCATTATGCAAAGGGCCACGGCACAAACATGCAAACTGTGTTTCATCATAGCTGTAAATGTAAGAAGGCCGGCAATGGCCGACCTTCTATGTTTTCCTTTTTGAAGGATGGATTATCGGCTAACCGCGATGCGCTGGATCGTCTTCTCGCCATCTACAACAACCTCTACAAGGTAGTTTCCATTGGCAACCATGCTACCATTAGCAGCGTCTAAGTTCCAACGAACCTCGTTCTTGCCAGCAAATACTACAGCGTCGAAACTGTTCACGCACTGACCCAAAACGTTAAATACATTGATAGTAGCGTTAGAAGAAGCCTTTGCTGTGAAAGCAATAGCTACTGGACCATTGGCAGGATTAGGATACACGGACAAACCAGAAACGGCCGTCTCGTCTAAACTAATAGAGGCCGCACTTCCATCACACTGGTAGCATGCGTCCCAGCAATAGCGCAAGATTGTGCCGTTTGCAGTTGGAACAACGATTTCGCGGTTGATGTTACCACTACCGTCGTCAATACCACAACCATCGGTAGCAATCGTACAGGCTGGGTCTGTGCCTTCGTTCGTGCCCCAGTCACCATTTACAAACTTGTAAAGGGTAGTGCCACCGATAGCGGTAGAGGGGAAAGTTACAGTGATAGCCCATACGTCGTTGCCTAAGTCGGTCATAGCTGAGCCAGTATCCGTAGGAGACCAATCAGCCATAGCCAATGAACCTGCGCTAGCGCCTGCCGTCGCGAAATTGCCCCCTACACGGAGGCCGTTTGCTGCTACAGCCGTTCCAGCGGCCACATAATCAGACATGTCCACCTGGAACGTAACGTCCACTTGGCCATAAGACATGATTGACGTTAAAGCCGCCAATCCAAGAGTAAGTACTTTTTTCATACTTGATTTTGATTAAAGATTAATACAGGAATTAATAGCCTGGGTTTTGGACCAGGTTTTGGTTAGAAATCAAATCCGATGAAGGAATAGGATACAGGTTGTAGTGAATAGGGGTGGATGTGCCAAATTGCTCGTCGCCCTTGAAGGCCCAGAGGTAGACCCCCCCAGAGAACTGCCCAAAACGGACTAGGTCCGTCCGTCGATGGCCCTCGCTGTATAGTTCACGCGCACGCTCATCCAAAATCAAGGGTAAATCTAGGCTCGATACATTGTGATCGCTATTGCCATACGCGCGTTCGCGCACCAAGTTGAAGTAACCCACTCCTTGAGAAAGATTGCTTCCCGTGCGAACAGCGCATTCAGCATACATCAAGTAGGCATCCGCTAGGCGGAAGAATGGAAAGTCAATGTCCACAAAGGTAACCGGATCAGATCCTGCCGAACCATCGCGGTTCACATTGCGCCACTTGGTGATACCTATGCCCTCAGTGAAGGTGCCCACGGTAGTAATCGTGTCTTCCATCCCATCGAGCCATACTAGGCGGCGACTGTCCAACGTATCCGAAAACTTGTCGTACCAGGATTTGGTGGCCCGATTCCCTTGCCATCCTGACGTCGTTCCAAAATAGGCTGGGTCCATAGTTCCTCCCATGTGTGAGTGCACCAAGAAGGTAGTGCCTCCCCATGTACGCGTGTGTTGACCATCAAAGGTGGCTGCGAAAATGAATTCGTTCGAACTATTGTTATCAGCAAAGAAGTTGTGCTCGTAGCTAGGCTCCAAGCTGTAGCCGGCATCGATGATAGCCGCACAATCCGCCATGGCATCCGCATAGCGCTCGGTACCGGTATAGACTTCGGCATTTAAATACAATTTAGCACGAAGCGCATGCAAGGCCCCTAGGTCCGCACGTCCGTAGGCCCCAGTGCGGGCTGTCACCATCAAGGACTCTATATCGGCAAGTTCAGTTTCGATGTATTTAAAAAGATCCGCTCGGTCTATTTGCTCAGGATAGTAAACACCTGGGCGATCACTTTCATCCACGAAAGGCACATTGCCAAAAAGGTCCAAGGCGTGATAATAGCTGAAAGCTCTTAGGTAGCGCGCTTCGGCTCCCATGTCTTTGATCATGGCCACCTGCTCCGCAGTGAAGTCCTTGCCGTCTAACCACTCGTCCATGGTATAGCGAATGAATTCATTCGCCAAGGCAATTTGGTAATAGATACGGTAATACATCGCACTCACGAAGGAAGAATTGTCGTTCCAAGTCATGGTATTCAGCTCGGGAACTCCCGGATCGTTCCATCCGCACAGCGCCTCGTCCGTGGGAAGCTCTTGGAGGTTCCAATACACACGGACATACTGCGAAAAACCTTCGTCAATACCGCCAATATCTGGCATCCCCGCTGGGCCTTGGTTACCACTCACTGAGAGACCTGCATAGAGCTTCGCCAAAACGTTGATATAGTTGTCTGGATTCGAATAGACCGCGTCGGCGTTCAAGCCATACCTCGGGCTAAGATTCAAATCCTTAGCACACGACGCTGCGATAAGCGCTGCACCAGCCAGAAGAGAAAAGAGTTTGATTGATTTCATGGCAGGATAGGGATTAGAGGGAAACATTCAATTGTAGGTTGATAACGCGCGGGCGAGGGTAGATCATGTTGTCAATTCCACCAGCAATTTCAGGGTCCAAGCCTTTGTACTTGGTGATGACCAACGCATTCTGCATCGAAATATTGAGGCTAGAAGCATACTTGTCTTTATACAAAGTCCCCAAGTTGTAAGACAAATAGAGGTTGTCCAAACGGATAAACGAAGCCTCCTGAATGTAGTAACTCGAGAGGTACTGTGGAGAGCGGAAGCCTGTGTTGAGATAGTCCGTGACCAAGTTGTTCAAGTGGCGCATTGACCCGCCCACCTCAAAGTAATTGCCGTGGTTCGAAGACAAGTTGTTGTACATGTACTGGCCTTGTTCCGCACGCCATGTCATACCACCTGACCACCGCTTGTGGGAGAAGGTCGCTGTAAATCCGAAGATCTGACGTGGTTCTGGCGTCTTTCCAGCCCAGGCTACTAAGTCGCTCGTGTTGATGAGCCCATCTCCATTTTGGTCTACATAGGCTTCGATGTCATCAATCTTGCCATTGCCGTTGACATCTGCGCCTTCACTATACTGATCTAACGAACCATTGCGCTCCAAGGGGCGGCCATTGGCATCATAAATCTGCTCATAAGAATAGAAGGTGTACATCGGCATCCCGACCGCATGGATTTGGATCGTATTACCTACCCCACCTGCAATACCACCAACCTGGATACCTGGAGAGGTCGTGTCCTGTACCAAGGAGAGCTGAGTGATTTGGTTGCGGTTGCGTGAAGCGTTGAAGCCAATTTCAAAGTTGGTCGTAGAATTGTCAATCAAAACCAAATTGACGGAAGCCTCAATACCATTGTTCGTCATGGAGCCCACATTCGTCAGTACTCGGTTAGAGAAATTCGTTCCCGCAGGAATGGGAACTACACCGAGGAGGTCAAACGTATTCTTCGTGTAAAAATCCAACGAACCATTGATGCGTCCTTTCAACAAGCCATAGTCCAATGCAATGTTGGTCGTGGCTGTCTTTTCCCATTGCAAGTTGTAATCATAGGCATCAGGACGAAGGATGTCAATCCAGTTGTTGCCAAATTGATATTGGGCAGTGGCTGTTCCGTAGTTGTAATTCGGGATATAGCCATAGTCATTGTAGATGTCCTGTTGACCGGTTAGACCGTATCCTAATCGGAGTTTCAAATTGCTGAAAACCGTTTGGCCTGCAAAGAAGTCCTCTTCGAGCATATTCCAGGCCAACGCTGCCGACGGGAAGAGGCCCCAACGTGCATCCTTAGAGAAACGGGACGAACCGTCTGAACGCAATGTCGCTGTCAATAAGTACTTATTACTGATGTTGAAATTTCCACGACCGTAGAAAGACATCAAAGCATTTTCAGAGAAATATGGGAAGGGGTTTGCCGGACTAATCGTATCGCCCAACGCATTTAAGCTCGGAAAGGAAGGAGAGGAGCTACTCCAATGTTGGAAAGAATATCCCCCGGTCAAATCTGCATGGACTCGATTGCTGATCTGCTCATTGTAATTCGCATACAATTCGATCAATCGATTCGTCCGGCTAGACTCGTATTGGTTTTTTTCTCCCCCATTGTTAAAGTTCATCGCTGCATAGGCCGGAACAAAGGTGTTTCCATGCGTGTAGGAATATTCTCCACCAACGTTCATAAAGAGATGGAGGGCGCTGGTAGCCAAAGGCTGGTAATCAAACAGGATATTGCCCAAAGCACGCGTATTATATCCTACATCATCACGAAGCTCCAGCAATCCTACGGGGTTTCTTGGAGAAAGGGCGGAAGGTGTCCCATTGGGCATGGTCCACTCAAAGTATCCTCCATATGCCGTGTCGCCTGACAAGACTGGACGGGTAGGGTCATAAAAAACGGCTGTTCCAATCGCTCCTTGGTTGGCATAGAAATTTTCAGAGGAAATGATTTTTGCACTCGTATTTGCCTTGAGTTTTCCGTGCATAAAGGAAGGACTCGCATTCAAGGTGGCGGTGTAACGCTTCAATTCTGAGCGCTTGAGAACCCCCTTTTCACGGTACATCCCTAAGCCAAGGCGGTAGGGCATTTTCAAGCCACCGGTCAATGCCACATTGTAGTCCATGACCCTACCGGTTTGATAAATTTCCTTTTGCCAATCGGTTACTTGATCGGGATCAGAGGTAGCTAGTCGCGTTTGCTGAGCCGAAGTACCATTCTCCCCGATTACGTTTCGGAACTGTTCGGTGGAGAGCACATCCACTTGGCTCGTGACGTTGCGGAATGAAGTGACCGCAGTTACATCTGCTTGAAAAGCAGCATTCGCCTTGCCTTTCTTGGTGGTCACGAGGATGACTCCATTCGCAGCACGTGAACCATAAATCGCCGTTGCTGAGGCATCCTTGAGAATCGTAAAGCTCTCAATGTCCGAGGGGTTTAAGAGTCCCAAACCATCGGCCGGTAACCCATCAATGACAATCAAAGGGTCGTTGCTGGCATTTAACGAGGAGCCTCCGCGAATGCGGATTCGGCTTCCTGCCCCAGGCATACCCGAATTGGAGGTGATGCGCACCCCTGGGGTTTTACCTAAGATCAACGCTTCTGGAGATGCAAAAGAACCTTTCTGGAAGGATTTTGATTTGATGCTTACTACGGAGCCGGTCAGGTCTTTTATGTTGGAGGTACCATAACCAATGACGACAATATCATCCAAGGCTACCGCATCTTCGGTCAAGGAAAAATTGGCTTGGCCTGAGCCATTGATTAAGCTGACTGACTTCCTCGCAGTCACATAGCCCATCATGGTGGCCGTCACGTTCACTTGATTGGCGGTCACATTGATGGAATACATTCCATTGTTATCCGTCAACGCTGAATTCCGACTGTCATCAACCGAGATGGCGGCACCAGGTAAAGGCGCGCCATTGGCATCTTTTACAGAACCACTAATTCGACCTTGAGCTAGAGCAGATGGGGATATCAGAAGGAACACACATGCGATTCCTAGGGTACGTTTCCAATTCATTTCGGGAGTATTTTGCCTCTAATTTAAGAGATTTCTCTCTATAGTGTATCAAATACACTATAGTAGATTTTACCATAAGTCCCGACCTAGACTCTGCCTGCAATAGAAGACTACGCCTTAAGCGCAATGCGCTTCAAAAGCGGCCATTAAATTGGCTGCAAGCATATCAGCGGGGCGGCCTTCAATGTGGTGCCGCTCTATCATGTGCACCAATTCCCCATCCTTGAACAAGGCCATGCAAGGCGACGATGGAGGAAATGGGAGCATGAGCTCACGCGCCTTGTTTACCGAGTCCCGGTCATTTCCAGCAAACGCTGTAATGAGGTGATCTGGCTTTTTGGCTGCATTGTCCACTGCCATTCGAGCACCAGGACGAGCAGAACCAGCCGCACATCCGCATACAGAATTGACAACTACAAAGGTTGTTCCTGAATTCTTGGTGATGGCGGTCTCCATGGTTTGCTCGTCACGGATTTCGGTGAAACCGGCATCAGTCAATTCGGCACGCATGGGGGCAATTAGATCTTCTGGATACATGGTAGGATCAATTTGAGGGATTACAATCGAAATGTTCTATTAATTAAGCAAAAGTAATGCCCAAATCTACGCAGCCAAGGTGAACCGGATGTCGCTCCAATGGTTATGCCATTTAGTCTTAATTTTAGCTGCCCATGCGCCGTGTATACCACTATCCCATTCTAGTTCTCCTTACCTGCACCAGCACTTGGGCTCAAAACCCTAGCGCCATCCTCAGCAAAGCTGAATCTACTGCCGTCCAACAGTCTGCTTACAGCCGCGTAAAAATGAAAGCAGAGCGTCCCCGTTATACAAGAGAGATGGAGCTCCGCAGTTGGAATATGGGCAACAATTTCTCTTTAGTTCAAATCACCGCCCCCGAACGAGACGCCGGAATGGTTTACATGAAGGCAGACAAGAGTCTTATGACCTACTCGCCCCGCACGGAGAAAGTGATGAAACTTCCCGCCTCCATGCTTATGCAAGGCTGGATGGGCACCGATGCGCAATTTGACAATATTCTTGGCGCCGCTTCACTAAGTCAGGATTTTACACATAGCTACCAAGGGAAGAAAACGGTGAATGGTCATGAATGCCACGTCATCCGATGTGCCCCTAAGCCTTCAACGCCTGTAGCCCATGATCACGTGGATGCCTTTGTGAGCGTCAAGGATGAAAGTTGGGTACGCCTGGTGTTTTTTGACAAGAAGGGGGTGGTCAGCCAGCAAATGGACGCCTTGCATTTCCGCCGTTTTGACGGAATCCTCATGCCCGACCTCATTCAATTCACCGCTAAAGGGGGCGTTCAAACAACCACTTTGACTATCCTAGAATGGAAAAAACGACCTGATTTGAAGCCCAGCTTTTTCAACGAGGCAAGCATGAGAACGGCAGACCAACTTTGAGCACTCAAAGACCATGAGTTTAACCACCCGACTAGCCTGGCGCAACCTGGGCCGCAATCGCCGACGGAGTGCGATTACCGCTGCTGCCGTGGCATTTGCTCTCTTCTTTGCCATCCTCATTCGCAGTTTGCAACTGGGGATCTATGGGCATATGATCGATACGGTTGTTGGGGGAATGGCTGGCTATGTCCAAGTCGCCGATAGTGCCTATTGGCCTTCACAAAATTTGGACGTGGCCTTGGCCGAAGATCCAGAATGGCTGGACCAGGTCGCTGCGGACCCTTTGGTGGCCACAGCCACTCCTCGACTAGCTGGCTTCACTTTGTTAAGTCATCGAAGCGAAAGTGCCGTCGCACAGTGGACCGGGGTAGATTTTTCCCGAGAAGACTCAGATTATTGGACGAGTCGACTCATCGAGGGGGCATTTGACGAAGTGGATGAATCTGGACCATATCCTGTTTGGTTAGGGCGTTATTTGGCAGAATCTCTCCATGCTAGCTTGGGAGACACCCTCGTCGGAATGGGGCAAGGTTATCAGGGATCCATTGCGAGTGATTTAATGATTGTAGCAGGAACCCTCCGATTGGGGAATCCAGAGTTAGAAAAGCGGGTGGCCATCCTTCGTTTGAGCGATGCTCAATCTTACAGCGGGGCGTATGGCTTGTGGGGGACAATTATGGTAACGCCCAAGAATACCGCTGCCTCCATTCAGGCTTCTCAGGCCCTGGCCCAAAGCCACCCTATGACCTATGCCTCTTGGTCCTCCTGGGAGGAACGTATGCCCGAATTGAAACAGGCAATTCAGGCTGATTCAGCCGGAGGAATTATCATTTTATTCATTCTATATGTGGTCATTTCTTTTGGCCTTTTGGGTACGATGATTATGCTTGCCAACGAACGTCAGCGCGAATTCACCATGCAAATCGCTTTAGGCGTCAAACGACGGGTTTTGGCTGGGATGGTATTTGTCGAAGCCCTACTGATGGGTCTTTTGGGAGCAGCCATAGGCACCTTCATGGGCCGAGGGGTCGTCTATTATTTTCATGTTCGGCCCTTGCGCCTCTTGGGAGATGTTGCCTCCGCAATGGAACAGCAGGGCTGGGAGCCTGTACTTCCACCCACTATGGACTGGTCCATCACTTGGACCCATGGTTCGATTGTCTTACTCTTGACGCTTTTAGCCAGTATTTGGCCCATCATCGTCGTATATAAATCCCCTAGCATCCACCGTTGACATGCATACGATTCGAATGGCCTGGCGAAATATTTGGCGAAGTCCATGGCGCTCTGCCGTGGTGATTGGCTCTATGTCCCTGGGCGTCTGGGCGGGCATCACCATGATAGGTTGGGCCACCGGTCTTAACGATGCACGTACCGTCAGCATGTTGGATGACAATGTGGGCCATGGAAGGATGTTATCTGCAGACTTTGCAGAAAGTCAAGATCCTCGGGCCATCCTTCCTCATTTGCCTGCCATCATTGAAAACCTTCAAAGCGATTCCTCCGTGTCAGCCTTCGCGCCACGTGTGCTTGTCCAAGCAATGATTCAAAGTGGCTCTGGTGCCGCACCGATGATGGTCTTGGGGGTCTATCCTGAGGCGGAGCAGTCCGTCTTTTCTGCTGCCCGCAAAGTGGTGCAGGGTCGCTTCCTCAAGGACCTCGAAAGCGACGAGGTCGTCATTGGAGAGGAGCTTGCCAAACGGCTTGAGGTCGGCATTGATGACCGGGTAGTCCTCACCTTTCAGGATGTACTCGGTGAAGTTCATAGTGCTTTGTATTATGTCGTGGGCGTCTATGATGGTGCTTCCAATTTGCTCGAAGAAATGATGCTCTATGTTCCGGTGTTGAATATTGCCCGCCAAATGCAATTGGTGGATAGCCTAGGCATCGCCGAAAATGGACGTTTTCCAGTGGCCCATGAGCTTTGCTTTCGTGTCCGTGACCCCTACGCAATGGATGCCAGCCTAGATCGATTGAATGTGCAGGATAGTTTAAGGCGTTGGAATGTTTCCAAACGCAGCGGCATCGAATCCCTCGATCCCTTGGCCTTGGAAGAAAGCCCCTTGGTCGTTCGCAGCTGGCGATCTATCAGTCCAGAGTTAGGCTATGCGGATGAAGTCATGGCGCAGTCTCTTTTGTTATTTATGACCATTATTCTTTTGGCGATGGCTTTTGGCATCTTGAATACGATGTTGATGGCGATTTTGGAACGCACGCGAGAATTGGGCATGTTGATGGCGATTGGCATGAATAAGCGCAAACTATTTGCCTTAATCGTTCTAGAAACCATATTACTCAGCTTTGCCGGATTGCCTATCGGTTTAGCTCTTGGCCACAGCACCCTCGCGATCACCTCCAAAACAGGTATTACCCTCAAGGGCGTAGAAAAAGGCATGGCAGAGTTTGGCATCGACTCGACCATTTATCCCGTAATTGTTCCCGAATATTATCTACCCATTGCGGGCCTCGTTTTTGTCTTGGCATTTCTTTCGGCCCTTTATCCAGCGCGGAAGGCCCTCAAATTGAACCCTATCGAAAGCATGCGCGTGCTTTAAACCTACCTAGCTATGGCCCTCATTGAACTACATAATGTCATCAAGGTTTACGAATCCCAATCGGGTTCCATTACGGCGGTGGATGACCTCAGTACCTCTTTTGACGAAGGGGAATTCACCGCCATTGTTGGTCCTTCTGGCTGCGGAAAAACAACCTTGCTCAATGCCATAGGCGGATTGGATCGCCCCAACAAAGGGCAGATTCATATTGACGGAGTCAACATAGTGGATCTCAAGGACCGCGATCTCATTGACTTCCGGCTCCAACATATTGGCTTTGTCTTCCAGGCCTATAATTTGATTCCTGTGCTCACAGCGCTCGAAAACACGGCCTTTATTTTGGAATTGCAAGGCGTGAATAAAAAAGATCGCGATGCCCGAGCCATGGAGCTCTTGGAGGCGGTGGGTTTGGCCGACCGCGCGAACAACCGGCCCAACCAGCTTTCTGGAGGGCAACAGCAACGCGTTGCCGTGGCGCGCGCTTTGGCAAGTCGCCCCCGCTTCATATTGGCCGATGAGCCAACGGCTAATTTGGATTCCAAGTCTACCGAGACCCTCCTAGATATCATGGCTCAGCTCAATGACAAGGAAAAGACCACCTTTATTTTTTCTACCCATGATCAGCGTGTGATTGATCGAGCGCGTCGAATCATTCCCTTGGAGGACGGAAAAATCAAATGAGCCTGAGCTGATGACACACGATGGGCACATTCCCTATCAGATGGATCACCTCGACGGCGAGGAGGTCCTTCAACGGGCGCAATCCATCTTTGAACATTGGTCAAAACGGCGATCTGTCCGGTTCTTTAGTGATAAGGAGGTTTCGCAAGAGGTGATCGATCACCTCATTGCCACGGCGGGCACTGCTCCGTCAGGCGCGAATAAACAGCCTTGGACTTTTTGTGCGGTGTCAGACCCCCACTTGAAAAAGCAAATTCGCCAAGCAGCGGAAGAAGAAGAAAAAGCATTCTATTCAGGACGAGCGCCTGACACTTGGCTCGAAGATTTGGCCACGATCGGGACCGATTGGGAGAAGCCCTTCCTGGAAACGGCCCCCTGGCTAATTATTGTTTTCAAGCAAGTCCAAGATGTTCAAGCTGATGGCACCGTTCGGAAGAACTATTATGTGTCAGAATCCGTTGGAATCGCCTGTGGCCTCCTCATTGCCGCCATCCATGAAGCCGGCCTAGCCACCCTCACACATACACCAAGCCCGATGAATTTTCTCGGGGAAATACTGGGTCGGCCAGCTCATGAAAAACCCTTTTTGCTATTGCCTGTAGGCTATGTGGCCGAAGATGCGACTGTGCCGGATATCCAGCGCAAAGACTTGGATTCTATCCGAAGCCTGTATTCGCCTTCTAAACGTCACTAAGACGTGGTCATAGGACAAAAGACCATGCACGCGGTTCCCCGCTATGAACTATCCGCCTTTGGCGCTGCTCTGCTCTGCTACCCAATCCATCACCTTTTTTGCCTTGGAAGGGCCCACGGCCTGTTCAAGCGCCTCCGCAGAGGCCCGCTTTACTCCCGCTGCAGACTTGAACGTCTTGAGTAAGATTTCAATCGTAGACGGCCCCACCCCTTGAATGGCCTCCAAGGCCGAGCCGATGCTCGCCTTGCTCCGCTTATTTCTATGGAATGTGATGCCAAAACGATGTGCTTCGTTTCGCGCTTGCTGAAGCACTTTCAAGGTCTCCGATCGCTTGTCCAAGTACAAGGGCACAGAGTCCCCAGGGAAGTACAATTCTTCGAGCCGTTTGGCAATGCCCAAAATGGCAATTTTTCCTCGAAGACCTAGAGCGTCCAGCGCGGCCACCCCAGCAGACAATTGCCCTTTTCCTCCGTCAATCAGGATCAACTGTGGAAGAGTTTGCCCCTCTTCCATCATTCGTTTATAGCGGCGAAAAATCACTTCTTGCATCGTTGCAAAGTCATCAGGCCCTTCCACTGTTTTGACATTAAAATGCCGGTAGTCCTTTTTGGAGGGCTTGGCATTTTTAAATACCACACAAGCGCTAACCGGGAAGCTCCCTTGAATGTTCGAGTTATCGAAGCACTCCAGGTGCCGGGGTTCTTCGGAGAGTCGAAGGTCCTTTTTCATTTGGGCCAAAATCCGATTGACATGCCGGTCTGGATCCACGATTTGCATATTCTTTAGGCGTTCCAATCGGTGAGCACGGGCATTACGCAGGGAAAGGGACACCACCGCGGCCTTATCCCCTCGCTGGGGCACATGGCATTGGACCTGATCCATTTCGAGCTCAACTTCATGGGAAAGGAGAAGCATCTTGGCATCCGAATGAAAGCGCAAGCGAATTTCAGGGATGGCCAGCTCCAGCATTTCCGCAGGCGTTTCCTCCATTTTTTTCTTCAGCTCCAGGGTGTAGGACTGCAATACGGCCCCCTCGCGAACCATTAAATAATTCACATAGCCATATTCCACATCATCGATGAATGAGTACACATCCACCTCTCCGACATTGGGATTGAGTACCGTACTCTTGGCTTGGTATTTCTCCAGATAGTCCACCTTTTCCTTACAGGCTTGTGCCCGCTCAAATTCTTGATTCGCCGCGTGCATCATCATTTCCCCATGCAGTTGCTGCTTTATGCTGGACCATTCGCCTTTGAGCAATTTGCGTACCGAGGTAATGTCCTTATCGTACTCTGCTTCGGACTGCCTCGCTTCACAGGGACCAAGGCAATTATGCATCTGATATTCCAGACAAACGCGGTATTTCCCGGCCTCAACAGCGGTCTCAGACAATGATAAACTACAGGTCCGCAGCGGGTAGAGTTGCCGAATGAGATCCAACAGCGTTCCCAACATCCGTCCAGATGGATAGGGGCCAAAGTATTCACTCCCATCTTCAATCCGCTGGCGAGTGCTAAATACCCGAGGGAAGCGCTCCTTTTTGATGCAAATCCAAGGATAGGTTTTCCCATCCTTTAAATTGATGTTGTACCAGGGCTGATGCTGCTTTATCAAAGTGTTTTCTAAGAGCAGCGCATCGTATTCCGTTTCGGTTACGATGACGTCGATATTTTCTACCCGCCGGACGAGCATGCGCAATCGCGCCTGGTCATGGGTTTTGCTGAAGTAGCTACTCACGCGCTTCTTCAAGTTCTTCGCCTTCCCGATATATAGAATCTGTCCGTCCTTGTCCAAATGCTTATACACCCCGGGCTTCTCCGGAAGGGTTTTTAAGATTTTTTTTATACGATCTAGGCGTTCCATAAAGAGTCTAACGATAAAGGCCGCCTCGCGTTCACGAGGCGGCCTTTAAATTACGTTGGGCTTCGGGTTAGTGGGACAGCAAGGTCACATTTCCAGTCAGCTCCAAATGCTTGCTATTTGGATTATCATCCAATCGTAGGATATAGAAGTACACGCCATCGGCCAAGGTACTCCCACGGTTATCCTCTCCTTTCCAAGGCATGTTATTGTCATAGGCTTCGTTCTCGTAGACCACTTTACCAAAACGGTTCATGATCATCAGATAGCGGCCAGAGGTGTAACTCATCGCTCCTTGGATGCGGAAACCATCATTTACGCCGTCCCCGTTAGGAGTGACTACGTTAGGTACAATCACCGTATCAATAGGCGGGATAGGAGGAACCGGCTCTCCGAACTCAATCCAGTTAGAGTAGGCCGTGTCTTGCAAACGCATGATATTGTGGGTACGCGTACGAATAGAGTACTGACCAGGAGGAAGATTTGGGAATTCCACCGTAATGAAGGTATCCAACTGCGTTGAACCATAATCTTCCCAGATGTATACCCCAGGCTGTCCAGCGATACCACGTCCAAATTCGACTTGATACATTGGGTTCGCCCATCCGTTATAATCCGTCCAAGCCGTTGGAATGGATTCCGTGTTGCTCATGTCACCGCGCAGCCAAATGCTTTTCACCGTATTCGTTGGTGGCTGAAGGAGACCGTTTATGATCGCCTCCAAATAGTATCGATAGGATTTGGCATCCACATCAGCTGCACCAAGCGTATTATCTACCCAATCACGTTGAGCCGAATCAGACAACGAAGTGATTTGATTGTAGGTGGCACCGCCGTCGCCTGAACGCCAGATTCGGAAATTATTAAATAGATACGAGGGGAAGGTAGCTGGATCAATCTTCCAATAGACGTGTGGACGCTTGTCTTCGTCAATGGAAACGTTGGTCAACTGCATGTCCAAATTCACACAATCATTCACTAGGAGAACAATCGTATCAAACTCATCCATGTCCTTTCCGCACTTGTTCAGCAGCGTATTTCCATCATTTCCGACCTTTGAATAGAGGTAATATTCCCCATTCATAGAAAGTGGCTTGAATAGTTTTACGCGAAGGGAGTCAGTCTCTCCATTCACATTACAGAATGGGATCAATTTCTCAATGGGTATTGGCTGGCCATTGGGGGCTGTTAAACGGAAGTCAGATCCGTCCGGAGAAATCGACACACATTCCACAGAAAGTGTGAAGTATAGCATCACTGTGGAGTCCAGGCACTGATAATCCACTTGCTGTTTTCCATCCGCACGCAAGGTTACTCCTGGTGCATTTTGGTCCAACTTTACCCCTTGGTTTACAATTGGGTTACAGTTCGAAGCGACGGATACCTGGATTTCACGGTTCGAGGAGCCGACTTTCTCCCAAAATAAATACGTCGAATCAAATCGGTATTCATTCACGCGAATGGCAATCACTGAAGTCTCTTGAGTATTTGCCATGAAGGTAATATTCCCCGTTTGAGAATTTAAGAGGAAGGGGCTGAGGGGATTCGTATGTATCGGCTGCAGGTAGGTGAATCCTGCGGCGTAACCAACACTAACACCACCGACACCGGTAAACTCACGCGCAGGCACTAATTCATAATTGATGGAGTCGCCATCTTTCTCGTAAGCGTTCTGAAGGTAGTTGATGTAGCCTCCCGTGCAGATGTAACTCAACGGAACGGATACAAATGTGGGAGAAGAGTTATACCCCAAGGTATTGTTCAATTCAGCTTCGAAGTAGAAACCCGATCCCCCGGAATTGGCAATCCCTGTCACCCCAAAAGGACGACAGCACGACTGCCAATACATTTTGTAGTCGTTACACGTTTGGGTTAGGGTCACATATCCAATGAATATATTGACCATTGGACTAAAGAAGGAACCACTTGTACCCTGGGGAATGCAGTCGTAGGCGCCCAAAGAAGCCGCAGAGAATTCAGGCTGCGAAAGGGCGCAGGTAACGGAGGTGTTGATGTTACAGCTGGCAGACACAATGTTTACAAAGGCCGAAGCGCCTAAGCCTACCCCGGTCTGTTCGCGATAAATCACCACTTTAATTCGGTATTGACCAGTAACCCCTGTGGAGTCTCCCACATATTTGTATTGGATGTCACCCCCAAGGATGTGAGTAGCTTCCGCCTGGAAGGGAACTAGAAGTGCCCCAAATAAAAAAGCGAGTAATAGACGTTTCATAAAGCAGATATTTTTCAACCTTACGAAAATAGGGGATACCCAAGGACTAAACACACAAATTCAAGGAATGTCGTTATTGATTGATTGAACGCGCCGCTTAGAGCGTTTTACGCAAACGCGCTACGGGAATTCCAAGTTGTTCCCGGTACTTCGCAACAGTTCTTCGGGCAATGGGATATCCCTTGTCTTTCAACAACTTAGCCAAGGCATCGTCCGTGAGTGGCTCCCGGGGGTTTTCTTCCACAATACTATCCTCCAAAATCTTTTTAATTTCTCGGGTGGAGACTTCTTCTCCTTCAGAATTCAACATAGATTCACTGAAGAATTTTTTGATCAAGAAGGTGCCAAAAGGGGTCTGAACATATTTATTGCTTGCTACCCGACTGACCGTCGAAATATCCATGCTCACTTCATCTGCTATGTCTTTTAGGATCATAGGCTTAAGTTTTCTTTCGTCTCCAGTCAAAAAGTACTCCTCCTGAAAGCGCATAATAGCCGACATCGTCAAAATCAAGGTTTGCTGTCGCTGCTTGATCGCATCGATAAACCACTTGGCGGAGTCGAGTTTTTGCTTGACAAAATTGAATGCATCTTTTTCCTGCTCCGAACCAAACTGCTTTGCCTTTTTATAATGCTGAAGCATGTCCTTGTATTCGCGCGATACGTTCAATTCTGGGGCATTTCGTCCATTTAATCGCAATTCTAACTGATCGTCTACTACTTGAATCACATAGTCGGGGATGACCGTTTGCGTAATGTAGCTGCCTGTTTCTGCAGTGTGACCTGGCTTGGGGTTGAGTCGAGCAATCTCATCTAGCGCAGATTTTAATTCCTCTTCGGTCACATCCAATTGACTCATCATTTTGCTGTAATGGCGCTTAGCCAATGCGTCAAAGTGGTCTTTAACAATAGTGCGAGCCCTCATGGAATTAGCCCCCTCTCGCTCCTTCAGCTGGATGAGAAGGCATTCTCGCAAATCACGTGCGCCAACCCCTGATGGCTCCATACCTTGGATAATATAAAGCGCCTCCTCGAGCTCTTGGATTTCAATAAAAATCCCCAGAGAAAAAGCCAAATCGTCCACAATATCCAGTAACTCACGGCGTAAATACCCATCGTTTTCAAGCGTACCAATCAAGTACTTACAAAGCGCTTCCTTTTGAGGGCCAAGCGAGCGCATAGACAATTGCTCTTTGAGCAAATCACTCATATCCTTTCCAACCACGACTGGAGCTTCATAGGACTCATCGTCCGATGCGTAGTTGTTGGCTTGCAATTTGTAATCCGGAATGTCATCATCGCTGAGATAATCCTCCATGGGGTCATATTCCTCTTTTCCCCCATCGTCTTCCCATTCATTGCTCAAATCATCACTCGGCTCTACCGCCTCCACGCCTTCTTCAAGCGCAGGATTAACTTCCATTTCCTCTTGGATGCGCTCTTCCAATGCTTGCGTCGGCAGCTGAATCAACTTCATCAGTTGAATCTGCTGGGGCGAAAGCTTTTGCTGGAGCCGTTGGCTAAGAGATTGCTTGAGCATGGTTTGTATCAGAATTCGGCATTTCCTGGGGTGCGCGGAAAGGGAATTACATCCCGAATATTTCCCATCCCTGTAACAAATTGAACCATGCGCTCAAAGCCTAAACCGAAGCCACTGTGAACACAGGTCCCAAACTTGCGCGTGTCGAGATACCATTCCAGATGGGCTGGGTCGATGCCTACGGCGCGCATTTTATCCACTAAGACATCATGGCGTTCCTCACGCTGAGAGCCGCCAACCATTTCGCCAATGCCTGGGAACAAAACATCCATGGCGCGTACGGTTTGGCCGTCTTCATTCAAACGCATGTAAAAGGCCTTGATTTTGGCCGGATAATCAAATAAAATAACTGGCGATTTAAAGTGTTTTTCTACCAAATAGCGCTCATGCTCGGACTGGAGGTCCGCCCCCCAATCCTCAATTGGATACTTGAATTGTCCCTTTTTGTTGGGCTTTGAAGCCTTCAAAATATCAATCGCTTCGGTGTACGTGCATCGCACAAAAGGATTATCCAAAACGAACTGTAGTTTTTCTATCAAGCCTTGCTCGCTGCGCTGCTGTTGGGGTTTTGCCTTTTCTTCTTGCTCCAAACGATCCTCTAGAAATGCCAAATCGTCTTGGCAACGTTCTAAGACAGATTGAATGATATGCTTGCAGAATTTTTCGGCTAAATCCATGTTGTCGCTCAAATCATGAAAGGCCATCTCCGGCTCAATCATCCAAAACTCGGAGAGATGTCGCGTCGTATTTGAATTTTCGGCACGAAACGTGGGCCCAAACGTATAGACCTTACCTAAGCCCATCGCCCCTAATTCGCCTTCCAATTGACCGCTCACGGTAAGGTTCGTTGGCTTTTCAAAAAAGTCTTGGCTAAAGTCTGTTGCCCCCGACGCATCTTTTGGTGCACCCTCTGCCGGCAAGGTGGTTACTCGGAATAATTCACCGGCACCTTCCGCATCACTCGCGGTGATGATGGGCGTATTTAGGTAGAAGAAGCCCTCCTTGTTAAAGAACTCATGAACGGCAAAGGCGGCGGCATGACGGACGCGCATGACGGCACCAAAGGTGTTCGTTCGCATCCGCAGATGGGCAATGTCACGCAGAAATTCCAACGAATGTCGCTTAGGCTGAAGCGGATAGCTATCCGTTGGACAGTCTCCAAGCACTTCTAAATGCTTCACGGAAATTTCTACGGCCTGCCCACTGCCTTGACTCGGAATCAATTCACCTTGAATGGCCACACTCGCTCCGGTAGTAATCCGACGTAGCAAGGTCTCAGGATAAGATTCAAAATCAACTACACACTGGATGCTCGCCTGACAGCTGCCGTCATTAAGCGCTAAGAAACGATTGGAACGAAAGGTGCGGACCCAGCCCTTAACAGCCACCGTCTCCCCGAGAGATGGGCTGCGTAGAATTTCTGATACTGTTGGTGTTGGCATGGTGTATGATAAAAAAATGACTCTTCAATGCAAAAATGGGTAAAATCTGTGGGTTTCATTTGGTTTATTCCATGTGCAAGCCATCTAATTTGCCAAATTTTTGAAACTATTTTCGTTTTTGGGAAACATTTAGCGGTATAAAACGTATCCTATGTGTACATTTGGCACGGCATTTGTCAAGGTTTTTGAACAAAAATGGAAAACGACACTCGAAATACGATTCTCACCCGCTCGATCAGCCTATTCCAAAAATTTGGTTTAAGGGCTGTGACCATGGATGACGTCAGCAAAGAGTTGTCCATGAGCAAGAAGACGCTTTATACCTTTTTTTCGAATAAGACAGATTTGGTCGATCAGGCCATCAAACAGCTATTTGCTGTCAAGTCGAAGCAATTTTTGGAGCAAGCATCATTACATAAGAACGCCATTGATGAGCTCTTCGAAGTTCAGCGAATTCAAGAAGAGGTGCTCAAGAACTACGGAACGCGCATCATGTATGCCATGAAGAAATACCATCCCGAAACCTATGAATGGATGATTTCCGCTCGACGCAATATGATGATCGATGCGACGAAGGCAAATCTTCAGCGCGGCTTGGCCCAAAAACTTTATCGTGAAGATTTGGACATCTCCCAAGCGGCATTGATCCGCTATAATACAATGGTAGGCATTATGGAAGACCCCGAAATCGGAGATGATCCACAACACCGAGGGGCCTTGCTGCATTACAGCTTACTCATGCACATCCGGGCTATTGCCACCGCGCAAGGCCTCGTTTACTTACAAGATTTTCAACAAACCAATAATCACCCATGAGAACCCCCACGTTCCTCCTCGCCATTTTGATCGGCTCAGGACCTTTGATGAGTCAAACTTCGGTTGAGCTCAGCTTAGAACAAGCGATTCAGCATGCTACGGAAAACAATGCCCAAGTTCGTGTTCAGTCTTTGGAGCGGAAAGCGGCAGAAAAAGTCCTTATCCAAAACATCGCACTCGGCTTGCCTTCGGTTCAAATCGGAGGAAACTACACGGACAATATTGAACTCCCTGCCCAGTTCTTTGACATCAACCAAGACGGTGTGATTGATAAGCTGCAGTTTGGCACGCGATATAACTCCGTGGGTAACCTTTCGGTAAACCAACTCATTTTTGATGGCTCCTACATTGTAGCTGTCCTTGCCACACAGGTGCTCCGTGACATGGCAGAAGGTAACTACGAAAAAGCGGTCATCACAACGAGAGAACAGGTGGCACAAGCCTACCATTTACGTGTGGTCCTCGGCGAGAATCAGGCGGCCCTGAAGGCTTCCCTTGACAACAGCGCACTAACGCTTCAAACTATGCAAGCCATGCAAAAAGAGGGCTTCATGGCAGAAGAAGACGTGGATCAATTATCAATTGTTTACCACAATTTGGAAGCGAATCTGGCCAATCTTGAAAACCAAATGGCCTTGGCGGAGCAACTCTTGAAACTGCAATGTGGCTTCGCTCCCGGGACGACCTTGATTTTAACCAGCTCTATGGAGGCACTTCTAGTCAAAGTAGAATTGAACTCTACATTGCTTGAGGCCCCTTTCCAAGTTCAGAACCACATTGATTACCGCCAGTTAGTAACGAATCGCCAAGGGCAGTACCTCAATTTGCAAAATGAAAAGATGCAGTTCTTGCCAAAGTTTTATGCGGGATATGCCTACAATCGACAGTTTGTGAGCGAGGATGCAAATGTCTTCAGTCCGAATGGCGTGTCTGCAAATAGCACAGACTTTCAGTCATGGAATCTTTCCGCTCAAATGCCAATTTTTAGCTCGGGCAGGCGTTTAGCTCGTGTTCAAGAGCAGAAAATCAAGCTCCAAGAGGTGGATATCTTGCTAGATAACACGGCCAATGCCCTGGCCCTTCAGCATAATCAAGCGCGCTCGGAATATGCGAATGCCTTGAAGGTTTTCCGAATCCAAGAGCAAAATGCACTGCTCGCTCAACGCGTAATGAAAAACACCGAAGCCCGCCTAAACGAAGGCATGGCTTCGACAATGGAGTATGCTCAAGCCTCCTCCCAATACCAACAAAACGTCGCGGCGAAGCTGCAGGCGGCGAATATTGCACTTAACAAACGGGTAGCCTTAGAGAAATCCCTTGGTTACTACAACCTTTCAACGATCGATTAATCCTATCATGAAAAAAGCCACTTTCCCTTTTATTACTATGGTCGCCATTGGGGCTGCCATCCTAACCTCCTGCGGTTCAAATGAAGTCACTGGTACGGTGGCAGAATTGACGTTGCGTCGTGACTCCATTGCTTCATCCATTGAAACGCTGCGAGCAGAACTCAGCGCAATTGATGTTCAAATTGCTGCTGAAGACAGCACCCGCAGCTTCGCTAGCATTACTACTTACACGGTGAGCAAAGGCGAGTTCAATCATTCCTTTCAAGTGTACGGCTCGGTGGTTTCGGACAAATCCGTCACCCTGTATCCCGAAATGGCTGGAAGCATTTCCAAAGTACTCGTGGTAGGCGGACAGCGCGTTAAGGCAGGTCAGCTTTTGGTCGCTTTGGACGCCTCGGTGGCACAAGCAAGTTTAGCGGAGATCAAAACTCAGCTTAGCTTAGCCCAGTCTGTATTTGAAAAGCAAGAGCGCCTGTGGAACCAAAAAATTGGCAGTGAAGTCCAATACTTGCAAGCCAAGACGCAATTTGAATCCCTTCAAAGGCGGATGGCTACGGTCCAAAAGCAAATTGGGATGACTTCCATAAGCGCTCCATTTGATGGCATCATTGATGAAGTCTTTGCGAAAATGGGCGAATATGGTGCTCCGGGCATGCCGATGGTTCGGCTCATTGGAAACGGGGGTCTTCGTCTAGATATGCAGGTCCCTGAGGGCTATATCCAACGCATCAAAAAAGGCGATGTCGTGGATATGAATTTCTCTGCCATCGATCTCGACCTGCAAAGCAAGGTGAGCCAAGTGGGAAACTACATCAATGCGGGAAGCCGCACCTTCGTGGTGTCTGTCGACCTATCGAACAATGCAAATATTAAGGCCAATATGATGGCCTCAGTGCAACTTCGAGATTACAGCGTGGATAGTGCCGTATCTGTGCCTAGCCGATTGATCCTACAAGATACCAGAGGCATGAATTACACCTATGTGTTTATACAAGATGGGGCTTTGGGCAAGATTAGCCGTCGTGACCTGACCCTGGGAGTGTCCAATAATGAAGTGACGGAGATTCTCTCTGGTATTACTCCAGGGGAGCTTGTTGTTGAACGCGGAATTCGTTCGGTTCAGCCTGATCAAATTGTCAAATTGTACTAAATCATGTCAGATCAAAATACTTCCATGATGCGCCGGTTTGGCATTACGGACTGGGCGGTGAATAACCGAGTGACCGTAGGTGTCTTAACTGTCATCATTCTCTTTGCAGGACTCATGGCCTATCGGGCCATGCCTGCAGAATCCTTCCCTGAAATCGCTCAACCAACAATTTATGTAGGGACCGTTTATCCGGGTAATTCGCCTGTAGATATCGAGCGCTTGATTACCCGGCCGCTGGAGAAGCAAATCAAGAGTATTTCGGGGGTAGATAAGATTTCATCTACTTCTATTCAGGGCTATTCTTCCATTGAGGTAAAATTTAATTTCGATGTGGAGGTTTCTGAGGCGCTGCGTAAAGTCAAAGACAAAGTGGACGCCGCGCGTTCTAGTCCCGATTTTCCAAAAGACCTGCCTGCCGACCCCAATATCTTCGATTTGAATATTGGTGAGCTGGTTCCCATTATGAACATCAACTTGTCTGGAGAATACACCAGCGAGCAGTTGAAAAACTATGCGGAATACCTCAAAGAGGCTATTGAAGATCTTGCTTCGATCACCTCGGTAGATATACGAGGAATCGATGATAAAGAAGTCCGCATCATGGTGGACGTTCAGAAAATCGAAGCAATGAGTATTTCTTTCCGAGATATTTCTGGCGCCATTCAGAATGAAAACATGTCTATTTCTGGGGGTGACCTGCTCGTCGATGGATACCGCAGAAACGTACGAGTAATCGGTGAATTTGAAAGTTTAAACGACATCGAGAACATTATTGTCAAACAAGAGAAAGAGGACATCGTGTACTTGCGTGACGTTGCGACGGTGGCTTTTGATGAAGTGGATCGCGAATCTTATGCTCGTCAATACAGCGACCCTGTGGTCACCTTGGACATTAAGAAGCGTTCCGGTGAAAACTTGATCCAAGCCTCTGCAGATATCAATGCCATTGTCCGTTCGGCTCAACTAGATTACTTCCCAAGCAACCTCCTTATTTCCATCACAAATGATCAATCCACCCGGACAAAAAACCAAGTGAATGAACTCGAAAACTCGATCATTTTTGGAGTCATTTTGGTTGTCTTGGTACTCACCTTCTTCTTGGGCCTGCGCAATGCTTTGTTTGTCGGTATAGCCATTCCGTTGAGTATGCTATTGAGCTTTTTCATTCTCAATTCGATGGGAGTCACGCTTAATTTCATGGTGCTTTTTGCCCTGGTTCTTGCCCTTGGCATGCTCGTAGATAATGGAATTGTCATTGTAGAAAACGTGTACCGTTTTATGAGTAACGGCTATTCTGCTACCCAAGCTGCCAAGCTTGGGGCTGCAGAGGTGGCTATGCCGATTATTTCATCCACTGCGACGACCCTCGCCGCCTTTGTGCCCTTGGCCCTGTGGCCTGGTTTGATTGGTGAGTTCATGAAATACTTACCCTATACCTTGATCGTTGTGCTTTCGTCCTCCTTGTTCGTGGCTTTGGTCATTAACCCAGCTCTAGCAGCGCGCTACATGAAGGTCGAAGAAGGTCAAGTCAATCGTCCTCGCTGGACGCGCATTGGACTGTTCTTGGCCATCCTTGGATTGGGCTCTCATACGGCCATCCTTATGGCTGTGGATGACCCCGCAAGTCAAGTCATTTTCTTTGCCACATTGCTCAATCTATCGGGCTATGCCGGCGCATTGATTCTGTCCTACTTGTATGTTTTTGAACCCGGAACCCGCTATTTCCAAGGGACCCTTCTTCCTAAGTTTGAGAACCGTTATAGTCAATTAGTCGAATTCTCCTTACGTGGGAAGAACGCACGCAAGTTCTTTTTAGGAACCATCGGGCTTTTGTTCTTTTCCATCTTTTTGCTAGCGGCATTCCCTCCGAAAGTGCTTTTCTTCCCCGACAACCAGCCCAATTTGGCCAACATCTATATCGAGCTTCCTGTAGGGACAGATATTGAAGAAACCAATTTGATCACCATGGATTTAGAAAAGGAAATCAGCCAATTGTTGGAGCGCTTCACCTACGAAAAGGAAGGTCAATCCTTCAACTACATGGTGGAGTCCATCATTGCCCAAGTAGGAAAAGGCACGAGCGACCCGCGCGAAGGGCCTACGAATGTCCCAACTCCACATAAAGCCAAGATTGTGGTTGCTTTTCGCGAGACAAAATATCGCCTAGATTCAATGGGCCAGCCCGTGAGCAGTTCTGATGTACTGAATTTATTGCGCGACAATGTTTCTGACGTGCCTGGCGCAGTCATTGCGGTGGAAAAAGATCAAAATGGCCCCCCTCAAGGAGCTCCGATTAACATTGAATTGTCCGGTAGTGATTACGAAGAAGTTCTCGCATTTGCCCAACAAATCAAGTCAGAAATTGAGAGTTCGCCCATTCAAGGATATGATGAGCTAAAACTCGACGTAGAAGGCGGAAAGCCTGAGCTTCCGATTACGGTAGATCGCGCTAAAGCCCGTTCATTGGGCGTTTCAACAGGCCAGATTGGAGATGCATTGCGCACATCACTTTTTGGAAAAGAAATCAGCCGATTTAAGGATGACGAGGATGAGTATCCGATTAATCTTCGATTTGATGACGCTTATCGCTACAATTTGGAGAGCCTCATGAACCAAAAAATCACCTTCCGTGATCAAGGTTCAGGCCGAATCAAGCAAGTGCCCATTTCCGCTGTAGCCACGGCAACCAAGTCCTCTACCTTCTCCGCGGTGAAACGCAAGGAGTTAGACCGTGTGATCACGTTGTTTTCTGGAGTGAAGGAAGGCGCTAATCCCACCCAAATTGTTGGTCAGATGAAAGAACTTCTGGCGAATTATGAGGTGCCTCGAGGAATGTCCTTGTCCTTTACAGGGCAGCAAGAAGAGCAAGCTAAAGAGTTTGGCTTCTTGTCCAAGGCCTTGTTAGGTGCCGTCTTTATGATCTTCTTGATCATTGTTGGACAGTTCAATTCTGCCCGCATTCCGTTCTTGATTTTGACCACAGTCATCTTATCCTTGATTGGCGTTTTATTAGGCTTGACCATATTCCGAATGGATTTCATTATCATCATGACCATGATTGGAATCATCTCACTCGCCGGTGTGGTAGTGAACAACGCGATCGTGCTGGCCGACTATGCTGGGCAGCTTATTGAACGCCGAAAGTCCGAACTGAATCTAGATGAGGAGGCTCGACTCCCGGTAGTCGAACTGGCCAATACCCTAGCTGAAGCTGGACGTACCCGATTGCGCCCGGTATTGCTGACTGCCATCACCACCGTATTGGGCTTAATCCCATTGGCTACCGGTATGAATATTGACTTCTTCACCTTGCTGTCTCAGAATGACCCACAGATTTACTTCGGGGGAGACAATGTGGCCTTCTGGGGTCCGATTAGTTGGACTGTCATCTTCGGTTTGACCTTCGCTACATTCTTGACCCTAGTAATCATGCCAGTCATGTTATACCTCACAGAGGTGATTCGTTCACGTCGTTACTGGGAGAAACTTGGCGGGTACAAGGGTTGAAGGGTGAAAGAGTAAAAGGGTTGAAGGGCTAAGGTCCTGACATTCTCACCTTAAAGCTTCCCTTGAATCCAAGCTCTATTACGTTAAAACGCCGCCCCAAAAAGGGCGGCGTTTTTATATTCTCAGGCGATGAACTCTTGAAGTGGGTCGGCGTACTTTTGACAGATGTCCTCACTGCCTCGATTAGAAGATCTGCGCTTGATGCGCCCCGAAGCCCTTGTGGCCGTGGCTGAGGAGGTGCGCTCCTTCATTTTGACTTCTACCAAGGACAAGGCGGGACATTTAGCCTCCAGCTTGGGCGTTGCAGAACTCACCGTGGCATTACATGCCCTCTTGAATACCCCTGAAGATGTCCTTATTTGGGATGTAGGCCACCAAGCCTACGTTCATAAAGTTCTAACGGATCGGGCCGGTGTTTTCTTTGCCAATCGCCAACCCGGTGGGCCTAGCGGATTTCCAAATAGGGATGAATCTCCATTTGATGCCTTTGGTGTGGGCCATTCGAGTACTTCCTTGTCCGCATTGCTCGGCTTTGCCCGTGCGGATGCCCTCCAGGGTATCCAACGTAAACGTGTGGCGGTGATTGGGGATGGGGCTTTTACCGGGGGCATGGTCTTCGAAGCAATGAACGATGCCGGGAGCCTAGGGGATGATGTTTTGGTGATTCTCAATGACAACGGTCAAGCCATCGAAGAAAATGTCGGGGCCTTACATCAAAATGGCCGGTATGAGTCTTTGGCGCAGGCCTTAGGTTGGAGCTGGATGGGCGGGCCCATTAATGGGCAGGATATACCCGAGCTTTATTCCGCTCTGAGCGATGCGCTCGATCAGTCTGGTCCGCGAATCCTTCATGTACAAACCCGACGTCCAAGCCTCGACTCATTAGGTCTAAAAGATGGGGCTATCGGTGCGAAGCATTTTCAATATCATTTTGCTCAGGCTCTTATCTCCATGGCCACCGAGGATGAGCGCATTGTGGCCTTAACGGCCGCCATGGCTCCGGGCTGCAGTCTGGATTTGTTTCGAGACGCATTCCCACATCGTTTTTTTGACGGAGGCATTGCCGAAGGGCATGTACTGACACAAGCCGCCGGTATGGCCGCAGCGGGATTGCGCCCCATTGTGAACTTTTATAGCACCTTTTCTCAGCGCGCAGTGGATCAGTGGATTCACGATGTGGCATTGCAAAATCTACCGGTGATCATGTGCTTAGACCGAGCCGGATTGGTGGGAGAAGATGGGGGCACCCATCATGGTGTTTTCGATTTGGCGCTTTTTCGAGCTGTTCCTAATACAGCCATTTGGGCGCCACGCGATGGGGCCGCTTTAAAAGAAGCACTGACTGAGGCCCTCGCTTATGGTGGGCCAGCCATTATTCGCTACCCTAAAGGGACCGAGCAAGAATTACCGAGAGCATTGGAGCGCCGCGGTCGCATGGATATTATGCGCTGGGGGACCGGAACGGTTCACTTTTGTTTGGGGCCAAGCGTCTCCGAAGCGCTGGCGGAAGCCTTGCCTTCCGAAACCGTAGTCGACTTGCGCATGGCCAAGCCTATCAATCCGGATATGCTCGCCTTCTTTGCAAAGAATCATTATCGCTGGATGGTTTGGGAGGATGGACAGGCCATGGGAGGTGTCGGAGCGGCCTTAAGCACTTGGTTGGCAGAAAATGGCATTCCTGGAGTTCAGTGCCTGCGTAGGAGTTTTCCTGACCGCTTCATTGGGCATGGCCCTAGTGAAGCCCTAACGACGGAGTCGCGTCGAAATCCAGCGTAAAATTCGGTTGATTCAGGCAGGATTAGAAGCCCAGAGCCGCTCGCACACGCGCAATCGTGGCTTGAGCTACGGGGCGGGCTTTGGCAGCTCCTACTTCTAGCGCATCGTAAACGGCTTGCGGATTCTCCATGTATGCATCAAATCGGGCTCGCTCCTCAGCAAAGACCTCCAAGAGGACCTTGAGTAAGGCTGTTTTGGCGTGACCATATCCGTACCCTCCTGCCCGATAATTGGCTTCCATTTCAGCCACTTGAGCGGGGCTTGCTACGAGCCGGTATAGCTGAATCACATTACACACACTTGGGTCTTTAGGCTCCTCTAATGGCGTAGAGTCAGTGATAATGGCCATGACCTGTTTTTTTAAAGCCTTTTCGGGCAAGAAAATATCAATGACATTGCCGTAGGATTTGGACATCTTTTGGCCATCTGTACCCGGAATGGTCATCACTGCTTCATCTATGCGTGCTTCCGGTATGACAAATACGTCTCTGGCCGTTTGGCGGTTAAACGTCTCGGCAATGTCCCGAGTCATTTCAATGTGCTGGCGTTGATCCTTTCCGACGGGAACGAGATCTGCGTCGTAAAGCAAAATATCCGAGGCCATCAGCACGGGGTAGTCAAATAGCCCGGCATTTACATCGGACAATCGATCTGACTTATCCTTAAAGCTATGGGCGTTAGCCAACATAGGAAATGGCGTGAAGCAATTCAAATACCAGGTCAATTCCGTACACTCTGCTATGTGACTTTGAGCATAGAATACCACTTTGTTTAGGTCTAAGCCACAGGCCAACCAGGCAGCCGCGGTAGCCAACAAATTTTCTTTCCGCGCAACGGGATCCTTGACCGACGTGAGTGAGTGCAAATCCGCAATAAATAAAAATGCATCATTGCGTGGGTCATTTGCTAAGGCAATGGCGGGCTTTATGGCGCCCAGCACATTGCCTAAATGCTGTCGACCTGAACTCTGAATACCGGTGAGGATGCGTGCCATGCCCTAAAGGTAGGAAGGAGAATCGGGTGTTGCAGAGAAATTACGAGGCAGGTACTCCAAGCCACCGTCTTCGCAGGTTTTGCTGGGAATCAGACGGATGAGATTGCTCGAAAATCTTGTGTGAGAGTTTCACTTCTAGTCGTTCAGGGACCACAAAAAAGGATGTCCATTCGCCTTCGTGCTCAACCCGAACTTCCACCTTTTCTCCTTCCGGTAGCGGGCCTTCCAGCCCGCCTAATTGCCCCGCATCAAAGCCGACCAAGTCGCCTTTCTCCACATTAAAGGGAAGCGGCCCTTTGACCTTCTTCACGGTTTTGCCCGCGCCCAAAGGCAGGAAAGAAAGCTTAATATTTTCATTCTTGATCGGGCTTTGGGGCATGGATCGGGTCTCACCGTTCACGTAGTCAAATCCTGCATAGGCCAAATTTTGCTTCAAGGGAAGGGCTTCTCGACCACGAACGTAGCGGTCAAAAAAGTCCATCAAGTCAGGGTGTACTTCGTCGACAAACGTTTGAAAGAAGGTGGCTTCGTCAAAGGATTCTGTGGCCCCAAAGCGGGCATTTAATGCACGGACCACATCGAGCAACGTCTTTTGGCCATTGGTAAGGCGCATGATTTCCAGGTCCAACAAGGCTGCCATGACAGCCCCGCGCTGGTAAACTTGGCCGTACTGCTTCTTCCAAGGTTTTTCCAAGACCTTGGTGCTCATTTCGGTGAAGGCCATCTTCTCGGTAGGGTAGCGGCTGGCCGAACGGATTTTCCCAGCCAAAAGGGTGCTCAAGTAGCTCTCCTGCGTGATCACGCCGCCTTGCACCTGGGATAGGCCGGCGAAGTATTCGGTCACCCCTTCATAGAGCCATAGGTGCTGCGACATGACCGGGTCAGCATAATTGAAATGGCCAATGCACTCCGAATGCAAGCCCAACGGGGTGAGGATGTGAAGAAACTCGTGAATACAGACGTCTTTGATTTGATCCAGCACCAATTCATTCCCAAAGTCAGGTAAGAAATAGGTCGAGGAATTGCCGTGTTCGAGCGCGCCAAAGCCCTGTCCCACTATTTGTCGCAAGAGTTTAAAGGCCTTTCCAATTTTAATGTCTCCTTCCATCAGCCCCTGGAACTCCGTGAAGTCCTTGATGTAGAACAGGAAGGCATAGTTGTCTACGGGCAGCTCCCCGCCTAAAAAGGTCGCAATGGCCTCCATGGATACCTTGACCTCATCATATATGGCGGCACTCAAGGGGCGGCCACTTTCACTGTAAACGCTTAAAGTGACCCTGCAATTCGCCACATAAAAACTCGTCGTATCTGGAACGGTAACCATGATGGGACAGTCCATTAGGTGGTGGTAGTCACGGGCTTGAAAGGACTGCATGCGATTGTCGCCTAGGTACATGTCGAGCCCTTGGTCGACCTGGCTAGGGAGGGCACTCACACCCAGCATGTTCGCGGGGTAATTAAGCAGAACGTTGACCGGATTAGCTTCGAAGCCTGGAAAGTAGCCAAAGAACCCCGCGTTATTCAGCAAGAAGTTCTCACGTTCTGCGATATTGGTGCCGGCGGGTTCAAAAATGTGATTCTTCCGAACGCGCGCATCGTAGGTATCATTCACTCGGTAAGTAATGCGGTCTGGCAATGCACTTAACTGGAACGTGTTTTCACCCTTCTTGCGCACTTTGATTCGGCGGCCGTCCGCTTTGTAGGCCTCCAACCCTTTGATGTACTTCCCATAGTCCTCGGTCGCGTAGGTGCCCGGAATCGTCTTGGGAAATTGCCAAACGATTGGCGCATCCTCAATGTCATCGGGCAAGGCTGCCCAGTTGACTTCGGCGGTGACCTGGACTTGGTCGCTTCCTAAAACGCGCATCAAATCCGCTTGATACGTAATGAAGAGGGCTTGGGCCCAGGTGCTTAGGCTGCTGAAGGTCAGAGCCGTCCAAAAGAGGGTGCGCATGGTTTAGAGTCTAGATTCGGCGTAAAGTGTAAGGCCTTCTTCCGTCATCATCCACAATTTTCCTGCCATTTGAGGGTCGTACATGTTATCTATGTTGTCGACCTGGTCCAAATAGTCCGAACAGCTTTCATCCAAATACACTTTGTGGCCCACGGGCAAATAGAGCGTGAAGCGCGCGTTTTGGCCTCGGAAGCGATCGTCTAGAGGAAAGGAAATGAGGTCGCCAAGGACGATACTATCCCCTTGAAGCGTCACGTCGTAATGCACGCGGTTGGCCTTCATTCGCGCTTCGCGGCGGTTGGCGCCACGGGACTCCACCACGCATTCGAGGCTGGGAACTTGGCGCATGCTTTGCTTCACGTCAAGGGCGATGCCATCGTAATAGAGTTCAAGCCCGTCCATAAACTCGCCCAAGGAAAGGTGGTTGTTGGGGATATCTAGTTCATTGGGGGTGACCGTCAGGACCCATTCAGTCCGCTCCTCCGCCAAGGGTATGGCTTCAATATGGCGTGCTTCCTCACGAAATTCAAGACCCATTTGAATGCCCATCACGACCCAAATGATCACACCCACCAAGGAGCTAAGGATGGCGGTGCCGTGAATCCGACGCCATGAGGTGCGTGGGATCTCCACTCGGAAGGTATAACGCAAGACCAGCGCAGTGATTTCAACGATGATTCCGAGTATCGCAGCAATCGTCGCTAGCCAAAGAACGCTCATGTTCATACTGCTAGGGAGAACCGTCATCGCCATAGCAAAAACCGGAGTGCCCTGGGTCCAGTCGGCCTCAAAGCTGAAACCGTTGGTCGCCACCACCAAAAGGGCTACGCCCATAGCGGCAATGCCGAGCAATAAGAAGAATCCGATGACCCGAAAGACCAGGGCGAAGAGGCCCCCTAAGGCTTCTACGATGTTCCGTAAGGCGCCTCCAACACCAGAAGCCGCGCGTTTTACCACCGGAGTTACTTCCTCTGCCCCGGCTTGAAATCGGGCCTTCATCCGCTGTGCCTCCTCTTCCACCGCCTTTTTAATATTGTCCAGGGTAATGTCCTCGCCACGCATAGCGAGTTTTTCCGCGGTGCTGCGCGCGCCAGGGATAGCGGCCCAAAGGATGATGTATGCGATAAAGCCCATGCCACTAAAGAGCAGGATCAAGAAGAGTATCCGGAAGATGACGGGGTCCACACGGAAGTACGCGGCCAAGCCTCCACAAACACCCCCCACAAAACCGTTTTCCACATCGCGGTAGAGCCTGCGCACACGCTTTTCGATAAATTCCCCAGATGTTGTAGGCTCATTCGTCGATGGCTGGGGCTCGCCATCTCCAAAGTCCTCTGGCTGTCCCAAGGTGCCAATGGCCTCCTCTACCTCTGCAAGTCCAATGACCTGCTTTCCGCCATGAAGTCTCTCGTGGAATAGTTCTGCCAAGCGTGCCTCTATGTCGCCAATGATCTCTTCACAGCCTTGGATGGAATTGAATTGCTTTTTCAGCGCCTCCAAATAAGCCAAAATTCGTTGGTAGGCTTCTTCATCCAGGTGGAATAACATTCCAGCCAAATTGATATCTATCGTTTTTTTCATGATTTAGGTAAGGGAATTAACGGCGTTGACAAATTGATTCCACTCTTGGTCCAAAGCCTCCAAGAGGCGCTCGCCATTTTCAGTGAGCTTGTAGTACTTCCTGGGCGGCCCTGACTTGGATTCTTCCCATCTGTATTCCAACCAGCCCGCATTTTTGAGGCGCGTCAAAAGCGGATAAAGAGTTCCTTCCACGACGAGCAGGTCTGCTTGCTTCAGGGCTTCGGACAAATCGGAGGTGTAGGCCTCGCCCCGCCGAACGACCCGAAGCACACAGAGTTCTAGGACTCCTTTGCGCATTTGAGCACGTGCATTTTCAGTATTCATGAATGCAAAGATATAGTTTATATTTAGTACTATGCAACACATAGTACCGGTTACTCATGCTTTCATCGCGATGGCTAAAAGTTTCTCTGCGTCGAGAATAAAGAGAGTTCACTCGCGTTAACTTTGTTCTTATGCCTACACCCTTCAACTTCCAACGCTGGTTAGATGAACACCGTCACGAGCTCGTGCCCCCGGTTGGAAATAAGAATCTGACCCCAGAATCTGAGGATTATATCGTGATGGTTGTGGCAGGCCCGAATGCCCGTAAAGATTACCATTACAACGAAACCGAGGAGTTCTTTTATCAGCTCGAAGGACGCATTACCGTGCGCACACAACAAGACGGCCAAATCGTCGACCATGTGCTCGAGGCAGGCGACATGTTTTTATGTCCGCCTAACACGCCACATTCACCGATTCGAGAAGCAGGAAGTATCGGTTTAGTTGTAGAGCGCAAACGCGCAGGAAAAGGATTCACCGACGGCTTGCTTTGGTTTTGCGACCAATGCAACAACCCCTTGCATTCAGCATACTTTGAGCTGAATGATATTGAAAAAGATTTTCTACCGCATTTCCATCTCTTCTTTCAGGATGAAGACCTACGAACATGCTCTAATTGTGGCAGTATAATGGCTAGTGATCCCCGATTTGCAAAATGAACCGCGCCACCCGAAACGAGGAAGATTACCTCAAAATGCTCCTGCGCCTGAAAATGACAGGCGATGAAATAGGCACTAACCACCTCGCAGCGAAGCTTCATGTTGCGCCCCCTAGCGTGACCTCCATGCTCAAAAAGCTAAAGTCAAAAGGGCTGGTTAACTATAAAAAATATGGGCATATTAGCTTGACAAACTTGGGCGAGCGAATTGCCATTTCCCTATTGCGTCGACATCGCATCTGGGAAGTGTTTCTGCATAAATCCCTGGGATTTACCTGGAATGAAGTTCATGAAGTTGCCGAGCAATTAGAACATATTCGCAGTGAAAAACTTGTGGACAAACTCGATGAGTTTCTCGGTTACCCCAAAGTCGACCCGCATGGGGATCCTATTCCTTCGGTAGACTTAATGATGGCTGATTATGAAGGGTTTCCCCTTTCTAAATGCTTTGTCGGTCAGCAATGCCGTTTGGTTTCTGTTACCGACGATTCCCCCGAAATTATTGGTCAATTGGATGCCATCGAAATGGCCTTAGCCACTGATTTGACAATTCTTGGCCCCGGCGCCCCCGAAGGTTCCGTTGTGATTCGCCACAATGGAAAGGTGAGCCTCATCCGCGAGGAGTTAGCCAAACGTCTATACGTACTTTAAGCTTCGGGTTATTTGGGCCCGTTCAGCCAATCCAGTGCATTAGTCCCCAAGACTTTAGCTTTTTTAGCCTCCGGCCAATCCATCGATTGAATCAGCTTCCCAGGCGCTAACTCCCCTAGCGGGAAAGGATAGTCGCTGCCCAGGGCAATTTTGTCCTCCCCCATCATGTCCGTGATGAAATTCAAGGCCATTGGGTCATGCACCAAGCTATCGAGCCAAAATTTGCCAACATATGCACTCGGAGCAATGGGATTATCCACCGCACAGAGGTCTGGCCGCACATCAAATCCATGCTGAATTCTTCCCAAGGTCGCGGGAAAACTTCCGCCTCCATGAGCGATAGCCACTCGAAGCGCAGGCAACCGTTCCAAAACGCCTCCAAAAATCAAGGAGCACAAAGCCCGAGAAGATTCAGCTGGCATACCCACTAACCATGGAAGCCAATATTTTGGCATGGTGGGGGTCCCCATCATATCCCATGGGTGGACAAAAACCGCCATCCCTAAACGTTCACAAGCTTCAAAAACGGGAAATAACTCCGGGGCATCAAGATTCCAATCGTTGATGTGGCTCCCGATTTGAACTCCTTTCAGACCAATCGACTTACATCGTTCAAGTTCCATAATGGAAAGCTCAGGAGACTG